>JAFPVN010000002.1 GCA_017395275.1 Candidatus Methanomethylophilaceae archaeon
CAGGGTTCTTCTTCTGGGGCATGATGGACGATCCCGTGGTGTACTTGTCGTCCATCTCCACGAATCCGAACTCCTGCGAGGACCAGTAGACCAGCTCCTCCGCTATGGAGGACAGGTGCACCGCGCACTGGGATGCGCAGAAGGCGATCTCGGTGACGAAGTCCCTGTCGCTGACGGAATCCATCGAATTCTCGGTGGGTCCGGAGAATCCCAGCGCCTCCGCGGTCATCTTCCTGTCGATGGGGTATGTGGTACCCGCAAGAGCGGCGGAACCGAGGGGGCACTTGTTCATCCTGTTGAACGCATCGATGAAACGGTCGGCGTCGCGGGCGAGTTTGAACGCATGTGCCAGATAGTGCTGCGCAAGAGTCACGGGCTGAGCGTGCTGCATGTGGGTGAACCCGGGCAGGATGGTGCCGCCGTGCTCCTGTGCGATCTTCACGAACGCGTCGATCAGGTTGTCTATCGCGGATACCGCATCCAATACGGCCTCCTTCATGTACAGCCTGAAATCCGTCGCCACCTGGTCGTTCCTGCTCCTTCCCGTGTGCAGCTTCCCGCCCACGGGACCGACTATGTCGGTGAGCCTGAACTCGATGTTGGTGTGGATGTCCTCCAGCTCGTAGTTGAGCTCGAACTTCCCGTTCTCGATCTCGGCGACTATGGTCTTGAGGCCGTTGATGATCTTGTCGGCATCCCTCTGGGGGATGATGCCGCACTTCTTGAGCATCCTGACGTGGGCGAGGGACCCCATGACGTCGAAGAACGCCATCATGGAGTCGGTCTCCAGCGAGGTGGTGAACTCCAGGGTGGAGTCGGCCATCTTCTCGTCGAACCTGCCTGACCATAGTGCCTGCTGAGCCATGGGATCACTTCTTCTTGTGGACCTTGGCCGCGGTCTTGTTGGGGAGTCCCCAGCAGTAGATGAATCCGAGAGCGGACTTGTGGTCGAACTCGTCACCCTTCGCGTAGGTTGCGAGGCCCTCGTCGTAGAGGGAGTAGGGCGACTTGCGTCCGACGACCATGAGGCTGCCCTTCAGCAGCTTGATGCGGACGGTACCGGTGACGAACTCCTGGGTCTTGTCGACGAATGCGGCGATGGATTCGCGGAGGGTACCGAACCAGAGTCCGTTGTAAACGAGCTGGGAGTACCTCTGCTCGACGATCTTCTTGAACTCGAGGACGTCCTTCTGGAGGGTGAGGAACTCGAGGGACCTGTGGGCCTGTGTGAGAACCATGGCCGCGGGGCACTCGTAGGTCTCCCTGCTCTTGATGCCGACGAGACGGTCCTCGACGTGGTCGATCCTTCCGACGCCGTTCCTTGCGGCGATCCTGTTGACCTCCTCGATGAGCTGGACGCCGTCCATCTTCTTCCCGTTGACGGCGACCGGGATTCCCTTCTCGAACTGGATCTCGACATACTCGGGCTCGTTGGGTGCCTCGGTGGGCTCGACGGTCCACGCCCAAGCCTCCTTCGGGGGCTCCTGCCATGCGTCCTCGATGACTCCGCACTCGCAGCTCCTTCCCCAGAGGTTCTCGTCGACGGAGAACGGGTTCTCCTTCTTGACGATGATCTCGACGCCGTTCTTCTGGGCGTAGTCGATCTCTTCCTCGCGGGTCATCACCCACTCCCTCATGGGGCCGATGATGCCGATGCTGGGGTCAAGGGATACGATTCCCACGTCGAAACGGACCTGGTCGTTCCCTTTCGCGGTGCAGCCGTGGGCGATGTACTTGGCGCCCTCGCGCTGTGCGATCTGGACGAGGTTCCTGACGATGATGGGCCTGGCTATGGCGGTACAGAGGGGGTAGACGTCCTCGTACATGGCGTTGGCCTTCAGCGAGGGCCAGATACCGTCGTTGACGAACTCCTCCTTGGCGTCGATGAACTCCGCCTTGATCGCGCCGTTCCTGAGCGCACGGGCGACGATGTCGTCGCTGGACGGAGGCTGTCCCACATTGATACCTACGGCGATGACGTCGAGGTTGTACTTTTCCTGGAGCCACCTGATAGCGACGGACGTGTCCAGTCCGCCGGAATAGGCCAAAACGATCTTCTCTCTCTTTCCGGAGGTCATTCTATCGGACTAGGCTATCTTGCGCGTGTATATTAAACGTGCGTCATAAGGGAGACAAACAGGCGGATGGCATGTCCGATTAACGCCGTTTCCCATGTCCAGTTGCGGACTAGGGATTATATACGACACGACCGATTGGCAACCATGACCGGAATCCATACCGGAAGAGCGCGCAGGACGGCGTTCGTGTTACTCGGAGCCGCCCTTGCCTTATGCGCCGTTATGGCGATATTCGCATTCACCGATGACTCCTCCGCCGAGAGCGGGGACTGCGGTGCGAATGCGCATTGGAGCTACGATGCGGGCACGCTGACCATCACCGGGACCGGGGCCATGACCGACTGGACCTCCGCCGAGGCCGTCCCCTGGAACGCCCACCGCGCCGAGATCACCGACGTCTCCGTCGCCAGCGGGATCACCATGATCGGAGGCTATGCATTCAAACAGTGCCAGATGACCAGTTTCGTCATCCCCGACAGCGTAACCACCCTCGGTAAGGACTGCTTCGCGGGATGCGGCAAGATGACGTCCTTCACCATCGGGTCGGGCGTCACCAACTTCTCCGCGGAAATGATGTACGGGTGCACCAAGATGAAGGACATCGCCGTCAGCGGCGACCACTACGTCCTGGGCCCGTACCAGAAGATCATGTACACCGCCGACAAGAAGACAGCCCTCTACTTCCCCGCGGACATCCATTACGATTACGCTGTCATCGAGGACGACACCGAGAGGATCGCGTCCTATGCCTTCGCCGACACCCAGGCTCTTGTGATAAAGCTGCCGAACTCGATCAAGGTCCTTGAGGACAGGGCGTTCTACAACACCGCGTCCCATCAGACACAGATCATGATCGGTCCGAACATGGAATACGTGGGCAGCGAGCTGTTCGGCGACACGCACCCCAATCAGATTGCTGTACATCTGGACTTCAAGGGAACCCTGAAGAGCGACTTCACCAACGTTAAGTTCTACAACCACGACGGCACCGAGTGCAAATTCCTCCCCGGCGACCTGAAGGGCAAATGGTTCAACTTCTACGACGACAAGTATCAGGCGGACTACACCG
>JAFPVN010000074.1 GCA_017395275.1 Candidatus Methanomethylophilaceae archaeon
CTAGTCCCGGATAGACTTGTTCATCCTGCTGTACCTCCTCCCGTGCCGATGAGGAACTGGTGAGCCTCTCGTCCGACATGGAAGCCTCTAGAACCGTCTGTCCGGCGGCTTTCCATCTTCTCATGTCTATCACGATCCGATAATTAAGCCGTCGTTCCTGCGTCATTACGATGCCTGGGAGGTAGTTAACCTCACTTATGCTGTAATTTGATAACAAGGTCTCCCTGACTATCCTTTTCAGTATCTGGCTTGTCTCAAGTATCGAAGAATTCATATACTTACATTGTTATCATTAGTTACAATGACATACAAGGTCGTCCAGAAGCAGAAGAACGGCAACTATTACCTTTACGAGGCCAGAGGCGTCTGGGATCCGGTTAAGAAGAACTCGGTCCAGAAACGTGTGTATATCGGAGTATGCGACAAGGACGGCAATCTTCTGAAAGAGACGACCAGGAACCGTACCGTCAGATGCAGTCCGGTGTATGGGCCGTATCAGATGTTCGTACAGCTGGCTGAGAAGAGCGGACTGAGGTCCGCTCTGGAGGAGGCTTATGGGCGGAAGGATGGAACGAGATTGTTGGCGATGGCGATCCTGGGTGTTGTGGACCCATGCACCGTCAACCAGATGGAGAATGTGATCGAGGACACCTATCTGAGGGAGCTCCTGGACATCGATTGGGATTTCGAGCAGTCATCGGTCTGCAGGTTCCTGCAGACCGTAGGTCATGATACGGAATCGAGGGAAGGACTGTTCAAAGAGCTGGCGCCAAAGAGCGGATGCGTGATCTTCGACATCGTATGCCTGGGCACGGATTCGGAGGATCTGGAGTATTCGGAGATCGGCAGGAAGGCGCACCTCACCGGCTCGAGACAGTTCAATCTAGGCATGGTCCATTCGATGGAGGACCGTCTTCCTTTCTGTTACCGCACCTATCCCGGTTCCGTCGCCGACGTATCCACGCTGGACAACATCGTGAACGACCTTATGACCATGGGCTGCTCCCCTATCGAACTGGAGATGGACAGGGGGTTCTTCAGCATAGGCAATGTGCAGATGATGGTGGAACGCGACATGGGATTCACCGTTCCGATACCGGCACGGCTGAACATATCGAAACTGCTGCTGTCGGAGAGCGTCAGGGACATAGACTCGCCGCTCACAACCGATTATCTGGCCAGATCCGTGGTGAGGGGATACGAGACCTTCGTCAGACTCACAGAGGACGAAATGGTGAAGGCCAAAGCTACAGACGAGGGCGCCATAAGGGCGCTGGTCTTCCAGGACGATACCAGAAGGACCAAGGAGATAGGCACGCTGTACTCGAGGATAGGGGAGCTTGAGAACAAGCTCTCCGGCAAGAGGTATGATGCGTTCGCCCGGAAGAAGCTCAGCCCCAGGGAGAGGGAGATAGCAGACCTTCTGGACATCGGAAAGGACGATGATGGGACGACGGTGGTCACCAGGAAGCGCAATGCGATATCCGCAAAGGAGAACGCATGCGGCAGGTTCGCCGTGGTGACCACTTCCAAGAAGCCCTGGCTGGACCTGCTGGTCCAGTACAGGCTCAGGAACGGTGTGGAATACGATTTCTCGCAACTCCAATCGGATCTGTATGTCGGGATAGCCGGTAAGTCGGATCAGGACTCCGCCGAAGGCGGACTCCTGGTGAATTTCCTGTCGCTGAGGCTGAGATTGACGCTCATCAACCTCCTGAAGGAGAAGGGTCTGGCAGGCAGAATGTGGGTCCCGGATGTACTAAACACGCTGAAGAAACTGAAGATCTCGTGCATCGGAGGGAGCTGGAGACTGAACGAGGTCACGAAAGCACAGAGGGAGATCTTCGAGACATTCGGCATCAGGTTCCAATGAGCATGACCTCCTTGTTATCAATTCAATGCATAAGTGATGATAAACGCAACGAAATCTTTCCAGCCGAATGGCTCGAATTACCACTGGGTGAACGACGACTGCTTTGTTATCGAGCCGACATCATGTTCTACAAATACAATAATTAAACAGCACGTTTTCTACAGGTCGAAATACACCATGGCCGATCGATTGCGAACGTCCGACACCTGTCCGTTATGGCTGGCCAATCCTCTGGCCAGGAAGAGCTCGGCCTTGGTGTTGACGTTCACGGAGAGGTCCACCCGGTCGGTCTTGAACAGGACCTCCTCCAGGTAGTCCCCCCTGAGCGTCCCCTCGCGGCTCATTATGCATATCCCCGAGAGGACCCAGTTCCTTCCTCCGTCCTCGCGGGTGTACGAAGGGGTTATCCCGACGCTGCGTACGGTTTCCTCGTCCACCACGGCGATGGCCGACTGCATCTCGCCCGGCTTGAAGAAGTCCAGGAACTCGTCCAAGCCTGGA
>JAFPVN010000075.1 GCA_017395275.1 Candidatus Methanomethylophilaceae archaeon
ATCCGTCTGTAACTGTAGAACACATTTCATCGAGAGAAACAAATCCATTGTTGGCTACCGACGATACTATTTCTCCGGCTGTGTGTAGGTTTACCCAATTATTGAAGATCTCATTCCTAATTGTCAATAAATTATCATTTATTGATGATTTCTCTCACAAATTGATTCTTTCGGTACATCCTTTATCGAATATACATAGAAAGCAACATCCAACACCAGGCACACCACCAACCCGACCCCGAACATCAGTATCGCGAACTCCATCGTGGCCTCGAACACACCCATCAGGTACAGTCCGTACACGATCCCGTAGTAGACGAAATTCACGATCAGGCATTCGTAGAAGATGTACCTGGTCTTCCCCACCGATATCATCACGGCCTGCAGTATCACCGAGTACGCGTACGCCACGTAGAACGGAACGCTCAGGTACAGTATGTGCGTGATCGCCGACGGATCCTCCGCTTGGATGATGTCCGAGAACATGTAACCCCACAGCGGAACTGAGATGAGCCAGATCACCAATATCATGGTGGTGAGAGCAAGGTAGTTCCATATCCTCGCATACCCTCTGTAGAACTCCCTCTTCACCATCTCCCCGACAGCGGCCACGGGGACAATCAGCCATCCCCAGATGAAGTTGTTCGCCAGCCAGTAGTTGCCCATTTGGGAGACTTCGTTGACCATCTTCATCACGATCAGCACGTAGATCAGATTGGCGACGAACACCTGTCCCCCGGAGAAGACCCCGGTGCTAACCCAGTCCTTCAGAGCCTGTCTGTCTACGCCGTTCCATCTCCTGAGCAGCCCCTCCCTGTGCAGGAGGAACACCGATACGATCGCGATAACCCCGTTGACGGAGATGTTGGTCATCGCCACCCCGGTCACGCCGTGCTCCGGTATCAGTATGGCATTACCGATGGAGAGCATAGCGACTTTCGCCACCAGCAGCGTAACGAAGTACTCCTTCCTTCCCCTCACCACGAACAGTACGAACAGGTACGAGCTCACGAACCCGATCACGAATCCTAAAGTCTCCAGCCTGAGGTAGTTCACGCTCTCGGCCGGAGCGTCCATGTAAGCGGTGAGGTTGGATGCGTAGAGGTATATCACAACGGATATCAGCGCATACAGCACGAAACCGATCGCGAACGTGGTGTTGATCCTTTTTGATAATGATTCATCATCCTTCGCCCTGTTGAACACGAAGTACATCGGGACGGTCAGGAACGCCAGTATGGTCTCGTTGAACAGGTCGAACCATTCGATCTGTCCCGCGATCTCCAGCACATCGCCGCCGATGTCGGTGATGAACCTGTCCACTATCAACTGGTTGATGCTGGGGATGAACGTGAACGCTATTATTGACAGAAGGAGCAGATACTCTGCTCTGGAGAAGCGGTTGTCCCTCATCCTTTCCCTGACGCCTTCGGATGAAGGCATGATCTGTGATGTCATCATTCCTCCGGACCTCTGGTATGCCGGACATCGTGCTGGTAAGGCCGTCCCGAAGGGGACCCCGGCTACCGATAGGAGGTTTACCGTGTAATAGATTGTATCTGCGGTACTTATGGGTTCATGTTGGTCCGTCATCATGCATAGCGGGGTATGCGGGCCGTAACGTCGCCGGTTGCTTAATAATGGCCATTTAGGGTATGTTGCTCTCCCTTACCAACGGATGAAATCCGACCGGGTAGCGAAACCCCTAACTAATTCTTCCCGGCCGGCCCCATTTCTATAAACAATCACCGACCGATAACTGCAAGAGGCTCGGTTTCCATAACAGAAAGGTTACACAACAGGGTTGGATGAATACATCCGACCCCTGCATATGTATCATTTTTTCAAATTATCAGCGATATTGCTTGCTAGTTGATGTACCAGCTGTTCTGCTTCACGCTGTTTCCTTCTGTTTTCTCTGGCCTCGATGATAGCTTGACCAAGAGCGGATGTATCGGGACCGGTTAATGTTCTCCCGGAGGTGTCGCTATTATGCTTCTTTTTGAAAGGGTGCTTGTTCATAAATTCATTGATTTCGCGTATCACGCAATCGTACAATGGGGGATTGTTGTAGTTGACGATATACTCGCTCCCCGCGTTTTCACAATGGAACCCGTTTTGTAAAGCAAAGAATGTGTTGCCATAGTAATCGAGCGAATGCATGATCTCCTCTTTATCCACGCTCAATTTTCTGGAACTGCTCACATACCAATCATGAAGATATGCGATTTTGCTTTCGTATTCCTTTACGATTTCAACGAATTTGAGCAATTTCTTATCGAGTTTGGAAGACGGTTTGACACTTCCTTCTATGAGTGGCCTCCGCATCTCAGCCAACTCAATCAATGTGGCGGGGCGATCGAGGAGTTCTACGATGCTACTGTTCTCGTAGGTCCTCATTCCGTCTTTGAAACATTCGAGGTTGTAGTCGGATTCGAGGCCCTTCAGTTTCTTATATGCTGCCTTGTAGTACTTGTCCCTGTTGCCTTCGTCGGTATCCAATGCTGAATATACCTCTTCATTTACGGAATCCATTCTCACAAGAAGATCGTAAAAACCCATATTCAATTCTGTATAAGCGTCGCAGTATGAAATTATGGTATTCTTTGTGGTAATTGATGGAAATGTATCCATTTCCTTGTTGAATTGTTTAAAATCTTTGAATCCCATAGGTTCGTAATGTCGATCATCGTTATTTAAAACGATGTAACCACAAATCTGGTTGGTCTGGATTAGTGCGATAGAATGACCCCTCAAAAAAACCAGAGGACTCTTTCCTATTTGGGGGTCGGTCTCGCATACCAGGCATTCGATTTTTTACTAGACAGTATAACCCGCAGATTACTCATGGAACGACGATGCACATAGGAGTATGATCGGCAATCTGCACAGGCATGGGACCAGTATGCCAGCTGTGCGAACAACGAGCAGAAGGATTGGAGACGAGTATGAGTTGCCAGAGGCAACCATGAACTCGGACCTGCAGGTCCCGCTCCGCATGCTCCGTTCTCATATCGGAGTACGTTGTTCGGATACTCACACATCATGATGTCCCGGGATACAATCCGACACATCCTCCAGGTAACATCTGTAACTACCGACCTTATACATCGTCCGTGCGCCGTCGGAGATTCATGTCCGACAGGGAAGTCTACAATGAGTTCTTTAGAAAATACGACCTTAATCTGTACAGCATGGTCCCGGAGGAATCCGCGGAAGCGGAGAGGGCCCTCAGGACCCTCGCAGAGACGGGCAATGTATACGCGATGGTTAGGATGGCAGGTTTCCTGGTCCAAAAGGGAACGGACCGCCGCCCCGAGGTGGATATGTGGTTGGAGAGGATCGCCCGTCGGTATTCGGAATGGCCAGACGATTTCGATTCCAGGACTTTGTATCAGATAGGCAACATAGTATCGGATCGCAGATCCCGGGGAAAGGAATGGCGCGAATTGGACGAGGCATCGGCAAGGGAGGTTGTGGGGTGGTATTCCCGTTCCCTGTCGAAAGGCGAATACGGCGGGGCAATCGGCATCATGTGCACATACCTGTGCGGTCCCGATTCGCTGGCTG
>JAFPVN010000076.1 GCA_017395275.1 Candidatus Methanomethylophilaceae archaeon
ACACCATCAGCCATCCGGATGTGGCATCCGTGCTCCTGTACCTACTGAACAGAGGCGTGGACGTGAGGATCCTGATCGAAGGTTCCCCGGCGGGAGGGATAACATCCGAGGAGATCACCATGCTAACCACCCTCTCCAGGAACGGTGCGGACGTACACATACTGAAATCGGACGATTCCTACAAGAGGTATCCCTATGTGCACAGCAAGTACGCAGTGATCGACGATTCCACGGTGGTGATCACATCCGAGAACTGGACCGAGAGCTCGTTCTCATCCAACCGCGGATGGGGCTGCGTGATTGAGAACGAGTCATGTGCCAGATACCTGAAACTGTTCTTCGATTCAGACTTCGACCTGACGAAACATGACGTGTTCACGCTGAAATCCGTGTACCCCACATCGACATCCTGCAGGATACAGGAGTTCCATCCCGTTATCTGTGATTCGAGGACTTATACGGCGGATGTCACCCCCGTCGTATCGCCCGATTATTCCCGCAAGGCCCTTATGGCCTACCTCTCGGACGCTTCCGAAAGGATCTACAGCCAACAGCTCTATGTTGACTACGATTGGCTTGGCGGGAGGGATAATCCTCTATCGGAAATGGAACGTCTGGCACAATCCGGGGTCGACTGCAGGTTGCTTGTCGACGTCACTTACGACGACCCCTTCGACAGCGACCTGAAGGACGGTTACGGCATCGTTGCGTACTACGAAGAGAACGGTCTGCTCGATGTGAGATACGAGGAATCCTCGGCGTTCTCGATGGCCCACAACAAGGGGATCGTGAAGGATGATACCGTATGGATCGGATCCATGAACTGGACCGAGAACTCCGTCTCCTCCAACAGGGAGATGTCCGTCATCATCCGTTCCCGGGAGGTCTCCGACATCTACGCTGACCTGTTCCTCACGGATTGGGGGATCGAGTTCGACGGCACGGTGTCCCTCAGCGTCAGAGTCTCGGGGGATGGTTACGGAGAGTATGCCAAACTGGATGCCTCCGACTCCTCCGTACCGCAGGGGAGCGTGTTCGAATGGGATCTCGACGGCGACGGGGAGTACGAGAAGACGGGCAGATCCGTCAGATGGAAATTCTACGAGGGAACGGAATGTACCCTCAGGGTGACCACGCCCGAGGGCACCGAGCACGAATACGCATTCACCGTTTCCTTCGATGAAGAGAGGGGCGGTATCAGCCTAGACGGTCCGATAAAGTACCTCCCTCTGGTCTTCCTCTGCATAATGATAATAGCGGTGAAGAGGATTAGGCGTGCATCATGATCCGTCCGATGCGCAGGGATGACCTGAACGACCTCTACGACATCACGCTGATGTCGCTGGACGAGGCGTTCCTGCCGGACGTGTTCTTCGGTTTCTATCAGCAGTGGCCCGAGGGTCAGTTCGTGTCCTGCGACTTCCTGAACAAGGCCATCGGCTTCCTGTGCTCCGTGAGGCTCATGGACGGCGGGGCGAGGGTGATGATGTTCGCGATGCACCCGAACTACCGCGGAAGGGGGAAGGGGACGGAACTGCTCAACGCGCTCATGACACGTGCGCGCATGGAAGGGATAAGATACATAACCCTGGAGGTGCGGGAGGAGAACCTCTCCGCCAGGAAATTCTATAAGGGAAAGGGTTTCATCGAAGTGGGCACCCTCGAGAGGTACTACTCCGACGGAGGTTCGGCGATCCGTATGGACCTCTTCCTCAGTTGAACATCGTGTCGCCTTCGTGCTCGTACGCCTGGTAGTAGTCGGACCTCTCCTTCTGTGCGGTGGAAAGGTCCTTCGTCAGTCCCTTGGTGTACGAACCGTA
>JAFPVN010000003.1 GCA_017395275.1 Candidatus Methanomethylophilaceae archaeon
CCTGAAATCATCCCCTATCTTCGAGAAGACCCTGGTCTCCTGTTCCCTCTTATTCTCGTCGGGAATCATGTATGCAGACTGGATGTAGTATCTTCTGTCACCCTTGTTCGCGACGAAATCCACCTCGAGTTTCACAGCCTCCCTCCTACCGTCCACACTTGGGCGGATCTCCACCACGCCTACATCCACCACATAGCCCCTCGACCTGAGTTCGTTATAGACGATGTTCTCCATGATGTGGGACATATCCATCTCGCGGAAGTTCAGCTGGGCGTTACTCAGACCTATGTCCGTGATGTAGTTCTTCATCGGGGAGCCGATCCCTTTCCTTCCCTTGATGTCGTAGCGTTTCGCTTTCTCGAACAGATATGACTCTTCCAGGATCTCCATGTACCTGTTGACCGTATCGTCGGTGACGGACGAACGGTATTCCGAGCGGAGGGTATTCGAAATGTTCATGGGATTGGTGAGCGAACCGATGGAGGATGAAAGCGAATCGATGATCTGGGACAATTCATCGGGCTTGCGGATATCGTATCTCTCGATCATGTCCTTCTTGTAGACGTGGTCCATCAGGTCCTTAAGATAGACGATCTTCTGCTCCGGGGTCTGCATATTCATCGTTTCCGGCATACCGCCGAAACGGGCGTACTCCTTCCATGCGTCATCGCCTTTGTAAACGGATGAGAATTCCGAGAAGCTCAGTGGCTGCACGTGCACCCTGTCGCCCCTTCCTCTGAACTTGGAACGTACGTCCGAAGAGAGGAATTTGGAATTGCTGCCGGTGATGTACACATCCAGATTCCTGTCCTTGATGAGGGTGTTCACGACATCCTCGAAATCCTCGACCATCTGTATCTCGTCGAGCAGAACGTAGCATTCGTCTTTGCCCGCCGCCCTTTCTCTCACATATTCCGTCAGACTGACAGGGTCACGGAGCGGTTTGTTTGCCGCTTCCTCCAGAGAGACGGATATGATGTTCTCCTCGGGGACGCCGTCTGAGATTAGATGGTTGCGGAACAGGGTCAGCAGAAGATACGATTTGCCGCATCTTCTGATACCTGTGATAATCTTGGGTTTTCCGTTGTGTTTCCTGACAATGAGTCTCTGAAGATATCTATCACGGGCGATTTCCATCCGTATCCCTACTCGAAATTTCACGTACATGTACGTATAATTTCGAATAGGTGTGTTTGGATATAACGGTTATCATCGCCAGCGTTACCAGCGTGGAACCCGTCTCTTCTGCCGCAGGTATCAGCGTATGCGATGAAGCGGTCCCGGGACCGAAGGGGGCGCGCCCGCACGCTACCTTTAAACCGTTTGGGACGATACTTACCGCAGGGCTAACATGACTGAGGGTTGGACATACGCCAAGGCAGGAGTTAACATCGATCAGAAATCGAGCGCGATCGCATCCCTTGTGAAGGAACTCAAGTACAAGAGGACCGGGAAGGGACAGCAGGTGAGGATGAAGAACCTCTTCGCCAGCCTGATCGACTTCGGCGACGATTATCTGAC
>JAFPVN010000077.1 GCA_017395275.1 Candidatus Methanomethylophilaceae archaeon
GAAGGTGCCCGGCATGCCGCTGGTCATAGACGGGACGCACACCGTCGCCGGCATGAGGGTCCTCTGCAGGGACATGAAGGACATCTACGGCAGGTTCGTGACCGTGTTCGGCGTATTGGACGACAAGGACGCGGAAGGGATGGCGAGGCTGCTCTCGGAGGCCTCCGATGCGATCGTGGTCACGGCCCCGGAATCGGACAGGGCCAAGGATCCCGGGGAACTGCACGGGATCGTATCAAGATACACGGACGATATCGTCTTGGAACTCTCCGTCGGGGACGCGTTCGAACGCGCCATGGGCATGGCGGAGGGAAGAACAGTTTTAATCACAGGCTCATTCAGGATGGCGGAGGCGGCGATAAGGTGGCTGAGAACAAGGTATGCGTGATCCTCGACCGCATGGCCAAGGAATACAACAAGGGATGCTATCCCGGCAGGAACTCCGAAGGATTGAATCCGGAATGGGAGCCCGATCCGTTCCATGTGCTCATAGCTACGATACTGTCGCAGCGCACCAAGGACGACAACACCAGGAAGGCGTCCGATAACCTGTTCCGTAAGTACGATTCCATCGAGCTGATCGCGGATGCGGACGTGGACGATGTCGCGAAGCTGATCCGTCCAGCGGGATTCCCCGGCCAGAAGGCCAAAGGGATCGTGGAGTGCTGCCGCAGGCTGAGGGACGAGTACGGCTGCAAGGTGCCGTCCGAGACAGAGGAACTTCTGAAACTGCCGATGGTCGGCAGGAAGACCGCCGCATGCGTGAGGTCGTACGCCATGAACCTCCCCTCGGTGTGCGTGGACACCCATGTCCACAGGATCTCCAACCTCATGGGTCTGGTGGATACGAAGAACCCCGAGGAGACCGAGTACGCGCTGATGGCCATAACCCCTGAGGACAGGTGGAACGACATCAACAGGTACATCGTCAGGCACGGGCAGGTCGTCTGCATCCCGAACCATATGAGATGCCAGAAGTGCATGGTAACAGATTTCTGCAGGTACTACGCTGAGAACCATGAATGACGACATGGCATCCCTGACAGAGTGGCTGTTCACACTCACGAAGTTCGGCGAGAAGAACGGTCTCGAGAACATCAGGGAACTGCTCAGGCGTCTGGGGAATCCGCAGAACGGATTAAGGATAATACACGTGGCCGGTTCGGACGGCAAGGGCTCCACATGCGCCCTCATAGAATCTGTGCTGAGGTCATCGGGGATTCGCACAGGATTGTTCACATCGCCACACATAGTCCGTCCCAACGAGCGCATCAAGGTCGGCGGGAAGGATATCAGCGACGAGGACTTCACACGTCTGGCTCTTCTGGTGAAAGGCAAGATAGAGGAGATGAGGGCGGACGGTCTCCGCTGCACGTTCTTCGAGGCCGTGACCGCCATGGCGTTCGTCCGCTTCAGGGAGGCGGGCGTAGAGTACGCGGTGGTCGAGGTGGGGATGGGAGGCAGGTTCGATGCCACCAACGTCGTCTCACCGGAGGTCTCGGTCATAACCAACATCAGCCTGGAGCACACCATGTATCTGGGCGACACGATAGAGAAGATCGCCTTCGAGAAGGCGGGCATAATAAAGCCGGGAGTCCCGGCGGTCACCTGCAACACAGGTCTGGCGCTGGAGGTCATCAGGATGGCCGCGGAGGATAGAGGTTCCCCGCTGACGGTCGTATCCGGTGCGGAATGCGTCTCCGAGGATCCCTCGGGCTCTACGGTAAGGTATCATGGCATGGAGTGGCGCGTGGGGATCCCGGGAGGGTTCCAATCCGTGAACTCATCTCTCGCATACGAGGCGCTGGCACATTCCGGTGCATGGGACAGGGTGAGGGATCACATCGCCGAAGGGATGTCAGGGGCGGCGTGGCCCGCGCGCATGCAGAAGGTCGACGGCCTGCCTATGGTGGTGGACGTCACCCACACCGCGGCCGGGATGAGGTCGTTCGCGGAGGACATCCAAAGGGTCTACGGCAGGGTCGTGACCGTCTTCGGCCTCCTCGACGACAAGGACCTCACACATATAGCGGAGAGTGTGGCATCGATGTCGGATACGGTCATAATCACCCATCCCGACTCCGACCGTGCGCTGCCGTGCGACTGCATCGCGGATGCCATGCGCGAGCACACGTCCGACGTGATCATCATCCCGTGCGTAGGGGACGCCATCGAGGAGGCTCTGCGCATAGCCGGGGGACGCACCGTCGCGGTCACGGGTTCCTTCGCCATGGCCGAAAGCGCGTTCCTGTGGCTGGGAAAAAGGGGATGCGCGCACATATCCCATTTATAGGAGCGACCCCATCCGCATCCATGCACGAGGTGTCCGTCGTTTCCAACATGGTAGATGCCATCCTGAAGGAGCTGGAGAACTACGATGTCGAGAAGGTGGAGGAGGTCAACGTCCTGATAGGCGACCTCACCAGCCTTGGGGCGGAACAGCTCGAGTTCGCATACGAGATCGTCACCAGGGGGACCCTGCTAGAGGGTTCGAGGTTCGTCATCGAGAGGGAGGAGGTCCGCGTCAAGTGCAAGGAATGCGGATACGAGGGCCCCGCGGACACCCTGGAGTCGGACTATCTAGATCATTCGGTACCCGTCATAGCCTGCCCCAAGTGCGGAGGGCACGTGGATATAACCGCGGGCATGGCGTGCAGGGTACGCGACCTTAACATAGTGGAGGCTGACAAATGTTCAAACTGAGGGACGAGGCTACCGCCCAGAAGATCATCCAGAAGATCAAGGCGATGAATGTAGACTACAAGTTCATGCACGTCTGCGGGACGCACCAGGACACCATGGTCCGTTTCGGCATCGACTGGATGCTCAAGGAGGTCGGGGTGGAGATCAAGCAGGGGCCGGGATGCCCGGTCTGCGTCACCACCAGCAAGGAGATCGCCGACGCGATCACCCTGGCCAGGAACGGCGTGACCGTCACCGCCTTCGGGGACATGATGAGGGTCCCCACAACCATCGGTACCCTCAACGACGCCAAGGCCGACGGGTGCGACGTGCGCATAGTCTACTCCATAGAGGACGCCGTCAGGATGGCGAAGGAGCTGTCCAAGGACCTGGTGTTCGTGTCCGTAGGATTCGAGACCACCGCGCCCTCCACATGCGTGCCCCTCCAGAAGGAGGTCCCCGAGAACTTCAGCATCTACAGCTGCCACAGGATCTGCCCTCCCGTCCTCCAGACCATACTGGACCTGGGAGAGTCCAAGGTCCAGGGATTCATCCAGCCCGGGCACGTGGCCGTCATCACCGGATACGGCATGTTCCAGGATCTCGCCGACAAATACCACATCCCGCAGGTCATCACAGGGTTCGAGCCCCTCGACATGCTGATGGCGGTGTACATGCTGTGCAAGCAGATGAAGGAGGGAAGGGCCGAGGTGGAGAACGAGTACACCCGTCTCGTGAAGCCCGAGGGCAACGTCAAGGCGCGCAAGCTGATGGCGGAGACCTTCGAACCCGTCGACAGGGCATGGAGAGGGTTTCCGGTCATCAAGAAGAGTGCGCTGGCACTTAAGGAGAAATACGCATACTGCGACGCCACTAAGGTGCACGAGGACATCCTCGAGAAGACCCCCGAGGTCGATGCCGAGGCCAGGGGATGCAGGTGCGGAGACGTTCTGAGGGGACTGATCTCCTCGGAGGAATGCCCCATGTTCGGAAAGGGCTGCAAGCCCATGAGCCCGATGGGCCCGTGCATGGTGTCGAGCGAGGGAGGATGCAACATCGCCTTCCGCTTTTCAGGGAAGAGGCTGTGAACATGACCGACGAGATACCGATAATCAACAACCCGACCAAGGTCGAACCCGTAGCGTACGAGAAGAAGCAGGACGAGCACTACATCCTCGTCATCACCAACGATTCCACAGTGTTCCTCACCAAGAGGTGGGTGAGCGCCTTCGAGATGTTCGGAGGGAGGATCACCGAGGTGGAGAAGCTCGTATGCGACATCGAGGACATCTGCCACGTCTCCTTCGGGATAATCTCCGGAAGGTTCGGGTTCATCCCCGCCGACTACGTGGTGATGCCCTACGACAACGTCCCAAGCTGCAAGGAGGACTACGAGGAGGCCCAGGAGAGGACCGACTACGCCGGGAAGATCAGGCAGATGATCACACCCATCTACGACAGGATAGTGGTCTGCGTCCCCAAGGACATGTTCGCCATCATCAAGGACTCCCTGCCCGACGGAAGGGTCATAGCGGTCACCAACGAGATCTACAAGGACGAGTGCGAGAGGCGCGGATGGACATATCTCCCCCGCGTCGGAGCCCGCGTGGGCAACGAGAACAGGGATAAAATCCTGGAGATAATAAGGAACCTCTGATCAGCGTCTCATCCCTTTGAGGCGGGCCTTGTCCCCGGGGGACACCCTGAAGGACTCGCAGGTCTTCTGTATCGACTTGTTGTAGGTGAAGTCGTCGAGACTGCATTCCTTCAGGAACATCTCCGTCCTTTCCGGGAACTTCACGTAGCATATGGACACCGTCCACGCTACCGCCATGTTGACGTAGTACCTGTCGTCCCTCACGGAATCCATGAGCGAGAGTATCTCGTCTATGTGGTCCCCGTCTATGAACTTCATCATGGTGACTATGCCGAACCTCCTCTCGTACTCCTTCTTGCGGTGGATGAAGGACTTCGCGAATTCGTAGTAGGCATCGGATTCGGATGCCTTCGGCCTGTAGGGGAAGCCGTCGCAGACCGCCCAGTTGTCCATCAGCGCCACCTGCGATTCGATGTACCCCATCCTCTCCTTCAGATCCATCCTGGCGAAGCCGATGACGAATCCGCGGACCAGGCGCTCCTCCTGATAATCCGTCCGCATCTCCGAGAGCTCCTTCCGCCAGTCGCCTTTGGCGATCTCTCTGGCGATCCCCTTAAGCACGGGCGTGCGGACGCCGATCATGTTGCCGCATCCGGGGATGAGCCTCATCGAGAAGTCCCTGTATCCGACATCCTGGTTCCGGAAGAGTCTCTCCCTGAGGTCGGTCATGCACCCCGATGGCAATGTAGTAATATGGTTGTATCGATAGCCGTCCGTGATCGTCAGCGTCAGCCGCCGCACGGATGTGCCAGCATTCCATTTCGACTGGTTCATGAACCGTATCGATGCAGGCTACGCCCTCGTCCGCAACCCCGTCTTCCCGAAGAAGGTGCACAGGGTCCCGCTGGGGGTCGGCGACGTGGACATGTTATTCTTCATCTCCAAGGACCCGCGTCCCGCGATACCGCATCTGCATGAGCTCAGGGACATGGGATACGAGATGTCCTTCCAGGTAACGGTGAATCCCTACGGCAGGGACACGGAGCCCAACGTCCCCGACGACGGTACCGTCTGCAAGGCGGTCAGGGAGATCTCGGAGATACTGGGAAGGGACAGGGTGGCCTGGAGGTACGACCCGGTGCTCTTCAATGACAGGTACGATCTGGACTTCCACAGGGAGGGCTTCGGCAGGATCGCATCGGAGCTGGAGGGACACGTGGAGAGATGCATATTTACGTTCCTGGACGTCTACGACAAGCACGCCCCGCTGTTCGCGGCGGGCAGGCTGAGGGAGGTCACCGATGCCGAGCGCATGGACTTCATCAGGACGGTCGTCCCCATAGCGGAGGGGTACGGTATGGAGCTGTCCACATGCTGCACCGAGACCGACTATTCAAAGTACGGCCCGAACAAGAGGCCGTGCATAGATTCCAGGTCCATGAGGGCCTGGGGGATCCCCTACGAACCCCAGACAACCCCGGTGAGGAAGGGATGCGGGTGCGTGAGGACGGTGGACATCGGCGCATACGACACATGCAGACACGACTGCGTTTACTGCTACGCCAACCGCGCTGGCAGCGCGGTACGTTCAGCCCGCGCCTACGACCCCCGGTCGGAGATGCTCTACGGCACACTCGGACCAGACGACGAGATCGCCGATATCAGGGGAAGGAAGGACGCCAGGCTGTCGGATTTCCTCTGATCCTCCGCGGAGGTTCCAATCCGCCCCCGTTATATATGCGTACGGGGATTCGCTCCAAAAGCAGGTGTGTCCAGATGTCGGAGGAACTCAAAGGCAATCAGTTCGAGGGCAAGGAAACGTACGTGAAGGATGTCTTCGAGGAGATCGCCGAGTACTACGACAAGATGAACGGGATCATGTCCATGGGCATGGTCAAGCGCTGGCACAAGTTCATGTTCAAGAAGGCCGGCGACATCACCGGCAAGAAGGTCTGCGACGTGGGCTGCGGTACCGGCGAGATCTCCTTCATGGCCGCGCGCAGGGCTGGCCCCGACGGAGAGGTCATCGGAGTGGACATCACCCCCGGCATGCTGGAGATGGCCAAGAGGAAGATGGCCGAGATGGACGACCTCCCCAAGCCCGTGGACTTCCGCGTCGGCGACGCGCTCGCCATGGAGTTCGAGGACGACACCTTCGATCTGGTCACGTCGGGATACATGCTCAGGAACGTCACCAACATCGAGCAGGCGGTCTCCGAGATGTACAGGGTGCTGAAGCCCGGAGCGAAGGTCGTCGTCGCCGAGCTGGCCAAGCCCAAGAACCGCATACTGCGCTTCGGCTACAACATCTACGTATTCCACATCGTGCCCTTCTTCGGAAGGAGGTA
>JAFPVN010000078.1 GCA_017395275.1 Candidatus Methanomethylophilaceae archaeon
CACATGGTCAGCAGCCCCACAATCGGGACGTAGTACTGTATGTATCCCGGAGCGGGCATCCACATCAGGAAGGTGCACATCGATGCAGTCACCAGGAGGAGCGCGTGCCTGTCGCTGAATCTCTTCTCGGCGAGGATGAACACCGTGATTATGAGGTCCACGAGGAAGGTCGGGATGAGATACACGGGAACGTTCTTTCCTGACGGGACTAGGGCGGACGGTACCGACATGGCCATAGCGGTGTAGTCGAATCCGCTGGGTGTCGGATAGCCTCCTCCGAACTTCGGCAGAATGAAAGAGAGCACGAACTCCATCTCCCCGTGGATGACCTGCGGGAGGAGGATCAACGCCGTCATTGCAATCCCTCCGACAGCGTATAGGACTGTGTTCCTGATGTTGTCCTTCCTCTCGTCGGTGCGGGTGAGTATGAGAGCCATTAGCGGAAGGACCACGAGGGCGGGGAACACCTTGGTCAGCGTGGCTGCTGCGATGGACATCCCGCACAGCAGATACGAGTTCTTCAGGTAGGAGTAGAACGCGACGAGTATGAACATCAGGCTGATGGAATCGAACTGTCCCTGTCCCCCGGAAACCCAAATCGTAAGTGGGCAGAACATCCACATAGCGGCCGCGCAGACCGCTGTCTTCTCTTCGAATTCCAGACGTCTGGCTATTTTGAATATGAGCAGCCCGTTGATGACATCTGCGACTATTAACGGGAGCTTGATTATGACAATCGAACCGATGGAAGGTACCCATCCCTGTCCGACTCCTTGGGCACCCCACGCGACCTCCTCGACGAGTCTCATCGTGGGGACGCAGTTGAACAGGTCGAACAGAGGCGTTACCGAAGCGATCACGTATCCCCAGACTGGGGGATACCACAGGTCATAATCCGCATAGATCCCGTTGCCGTTCCTGACGTCGAAGGCAATGCTGGTCCAGAACGAGAAATCGTAATAGTCGCAGAAGAACGGGGATATGGCAAGGCGGACGGCCGCACCCAGAATCAGGATGAGAATGAGCGGATGCACCTGTCTTCCCCGAATTTCCATGTCCGTGTATCGTCTCACGGCTAATTAGTTATCGTGCTGTTCTCGATATTTTCCTGCTCACGCGGACGTATATTATAATAAAGTAGGGCGGTCATTCGGATAGCATGTGTCCCAAGGTCATCAGGTCACGTGCCCCGCTCAGGATTGGGATTGCAGGCGGCGGTACGGATGTGGATCCATATGCCTCCGAGAAGGGAGGATACGTCCTCAACACGACCATCGACAAGTACGCTTACTGCACCGTATCGCCGAACGACGAGGACGTGGTCAACATCAGATCGCTGGACTACGGGGTGTACGAGGCGTCCGTGGACGGAGGTCCGTTCCAGTACGACGGGAACATGGATCTCGTCAAGGCCGTGATGAACTACTTTGACATCCACACGGGACTCAACGTGTTCCTGCATTCCGATGCGCCTCCGGGCTCCGGATTGGGAGGTTCATCTACTGTGATCGTTGCGCTTCTCAAGGCGTTCGCGAGATACTACGGACAGGACATGGACAACTACGAACTTGCGGATCTGGCATATAGGCTCGAGAGGAAGGAGCTAGGTCTAAAGGGCGGTAAGCAGGACCAGTACGCTGCGACGTTCGGAGGATTCAACGCCATGAAGTTCGGGAAGGACGAGGTATGGGTGAACCCTCTCGGAATATCCGAGGATACGATCAACGAACTGCAGTATTGTTCCCTACTGTGCTACACCGGGAAATCCAGGGAATCCGCCAATATCATCGATTCTCAGATGAAGTCCTTCAAGGAGGGTACCAACGAGGCCGCGCTGGATGCGGC
Organism: Candidatus Methanomethylophilaceae archaeon; assembly: GCA_017395275.1. Classification (GTDB taxonomy): domain Archaea; phylum Thermoplasmatota; class Thermoplasmata; order Methanomassiliicoccales; family Methanomethylophilaceae; genus SIG5. Next base: position 1,846 of record JAFPVN010000078.1, read on the forward strand.
AAAGTACCTTGCCAAGGACATCGGGAAGCTGCTGATGAAGGGCGACGTCGTCCAGGCAGGCAGGATGCTCGGCGAGACATGGGAACAAAAGAAGAAGTTCTCGTCCAAGATCACCAACCCGATGATCGATGACATGTACAACGCCGCTCTGAAGGCTGGAGCGTACGGAGGAAAGGTCTCCGGAGCAGGCGGAGGCGGATTCATGTACTTCATCTGCCAGTATGACAAGAAGCAGGCTGTGGCCAAGGCCCTTCAGAAGAAGGGCGGGGTGATCACGGACTTCATGTTCGAGCCCCAGGGTGCCATCAGCTGGAGCGTACACCAATGAGCAGCAGATGCGTCTTCATCGACCGTGACGACACCATCGCCAAGGACGTACCGTACTGCGACAGTCCGGACAAGTTCCATCTTTTCCCCGGCGTTCCGGAGCAGATCAAGAGACTGAATGATGCCGGATTCCTGGTGATAATGATCACCAATCAGTCCGGCATAGGCCGCGGCTACTTCACCGAGGACACGCTGAAGAAGATCCACGAGAAGATGACATCGGAGATAGAATCCGCAGGCGGACATCTGGATGCCATCTATTACTGTCCGCACAGGCCGGATGAGAACTGTGCATGCAGGAAGCCCAAGACGCTCATGGGAGAGAGGGCGGTGAAGGATTTCGACATCGATGTCGGGTCATCGTATATGGTGGGCGATTCCGATGCCGACATGGGTTTCGGGAAGGCGCTCGGATGCGAAACGGTGAGGGTCGGTGAAGGCATCTCGTTCGGTGATGCCGTGGACAGGATTCTGAACCGTCCAGAATGATCTCCCGCCGACGTACGGTCAATAGTCTTTTATCGTCATCGTCGGATATACGACTGGATATGATCAACAACTTCGTTTCAGTCGACAAGCGCAACTACGACATCTCCAAGATGCAGGATGTCAAGCTGCTGATGAGCCCCACAGACATCAAGTTCCTGATCTATATGCTCAAGACGAAGAAGCCGAAGAAGATGCTGGAGATCGGCGTGTGCAACGGAGGCAGTTCCTACTATCTGCTGAAGGAATCCGATCCGAAGGCCGTTCTCCATTCGGTCGACATAGAGAAGGACTGTCCGCACGACCCGACGAAGCCTACGGGATACACCGTCGAGGAGAATCTGGATAAATCACTATGGGAGAAGAGGTGGTTCAGACACTTCGGTATGGACGTCATCGACTGCATCGAGGAGATCGGAGGCGGGATAGACTTCGTCCTCATCGACACGGTGCACACCATGCCCGGCGAGTTCCTGTCGTATCTGGCCATCATACCGTACCTTAAACAGGGTGCCATCGTTGTTCTGCATGACGTGTTCGACAACTACCACGAGATCATGAAGGACAAGATGCTGACCATGTGGACAGCCGATTCGTTCTGCACGGGTCTGCTGATGTCCGCGGTGCCTTCGCCCAAGAAGTACATGCCCGACGACCAGCCGGTCCCCAACATCGGAGCATTCGAGCAGACGGGGAAGGACCTGGATTACGTGATAGACGTCCTCAGGGCGTTGTATGTAAGGTGGAAGTACATCCCAGACTTCATGCTGCACAGATATCTGGTCATGATCCGTAAGAAGTACGGACAGAAGGCCGCGGATCTGTTCGAACAGTGTTACGCCATGCAGTTCGAGATAAAGGACGGCAAGTATCTAGATAAGGAGTGATAGGGTAGCCGAATGCCATGTCCCGGATGACTGGCTCTTTCGACTCATCCCGTCATAACGTTTATGTGCAAATGGAGGATATACTGAACCATGGTATCTGCTGACCGCAGAATTACGGTGACCAAACCCTCGTTGCCTCCGATGGAGGAGTACGTCAAGGAGATCGAGGGCATATGGGCCAACAAATGGCTGACCAACATGGGTCCCAAGCACCTCGAGCTGGAGGAGAAGCTCAAGGAATACCTCGATGTGGAGAACATCTCCCTGTTCGTCAACGGCCATGCGGCACTCGAGAACGCTATCGCGGCATTCGATTTCGAGAGGGGTTCGGAGGTCATCACCACACCTTTCACATTCCCGTCGACCACGCACGCCATCGTGCGCAACAATCTGGTGCCTGTCTTCTGCGACATAAAGAAAGACGACTACACCATCGACGAGAGCAAGATAGAGCCCCTGATCACGGACAAGACCTGCGCCATCATCCCCGTCCACGTCTACGGGAACATATGCAACGTGGAGGAGATCGAGAGGATCGCAAAGAAGCACAATCTGAAGGTCATCTACGATTCGGCGCACGCATTCGGCGAGAGGTACAAGGGCGTCGGGGTGGGCCAGTTCGGCGATGCTTCGATGTTCAGCTTCCACGCAACGAAGGTGTTCAACACCATCGAGGGCGGATGCATTACCACGAAGGATGCCGGTCTGATAAAGAGGCTGAGCATGCTGAAGAACTTCGGTATCGAGGGTCCCGAGACCATCGATTACATCGGCGGGAACGCCAAGATGAACGAGTTCAGCGCGGCCATGGGTATCTGCAATCTCAGGCACGTCGAGGACAACATCAGGGAGAGGAAGGCCATAACAGAGCGTTACATCGAGAGGCTGGGTCATATCAAGGGCATCCACTTCAACAAGACCCGGGACGATCAGACCTACAACTATGCGTACATGCCGGTGCTGTTCGATCCCGCTGAATCCGGTACGACGAGGGACAGGGTATTCGAAAGGCTCCAGGAGGAGAACATCGGGTCGCGCAAGTACTTCTACCCGCTGGTCAGCGACTACGGGTGCTACAAGAACGATTACGATTCAAAGGATACGCCGGTCGCGAAGTACGTGTCGGACAACATCCTTACGATACCTATCTACCCGGGACTTTCCATCGCGGATGTGGACGACATCTGCGACGTCATAGAAGAGGAAATCAAACATGCCAACCGTTGATGTGCTTCTCGTCTGTTACAACCAGGAGGGTTTCATCGAGAGGACGCTCCGTTCCGTTCTGGCGCAGAGGACGACCTTCGACTACAGGGTCGTGGTCGCGGACGACTGTTCGAAGGACGGGACCATCGACATAATAAAGAGGATGGAGCAGGAGAGCGGGAAGGAGTTCGTGTATCTGGACAGGAGCACGAATCTTGGAATTTCAGCCAACTACTTCCGTTCGTTCAACGCCTGCGACTCGAAGTATGTGGCCGTGATGGAGGGGGATGACCTCTGGATAGACGAGTACCGCCTTCAGAAGCACATCGATTTCCTGGAGGCCCATGAGGATTACGTGATGTCCTTCAACAAATTGGTGGTCGTCAACAGCGACAACGAGTCGCATGTGCAGCCCAATTTTGAGGATGAGGATTACGATCTCGGATACCACACGGTCGACGGGAACATACTGGCGGAGTCGAACGTCATAGGTAATTTCTCGGCCTGCGTGTACAGAACCGAGTGTCTGAAGAAGATTGACAGGGAAATCTTTATGAACGGATACGACTGGATAGTCAACCTGAAGATGTCCCAATTCGGAAAGATATGTTGCTTCCTGCAGCCGCAGAGCGTATACCGTCTCCACTCCAACGGGGTGTGGTCGAGGATGTCGCATGCCGACCAGCTCAGAGATGTCATCGAAGCGATAGAGAGATACGATAAGCTGACCGACTACCAGTACAGCGAAAGCTTCAGGAAACATTCTTATAAGCTCAAAGCCGAATTGTGTGCCGTAGAGAGGGGAGAGATCTCCGGAGACCAGAAGAGGAGTCCGTTCTCAGTCGTGATGAACGAGCTCCGTGCATTCGTATCGAGGCTGATCGCCTTCGTCCAGAAATGATCAAGACAACGATTTGATACCCATGAGCAACCTATCGGAACTGACCCAGTACAGATGCATGATAAAGAGTCTCGTGCGCAGGGACCTCAGGGGCAGATACAAAGGGTCCCTTCTAGGATTCCTGTGGAACTTCATCACTCCGTTCATGCAGATGGCGGTCTACATCCTTGTGTTCTCCACCATATTCCGTGTAGGCATCGAGGACTATGCGATCTATCTGATCGTCGGACTCACACCGTGGATCCTGTTCTCGGATTCAATGACCGAAGGTTCGGGTGTGATGGTCGCCAACTGTGAACTGCTGAAGAAGATCTACTTCCCGAGAGCGGTCCTCCCCATGGCATTGCTGCTGTCCAAGACGGTCAACTTCATAATCATGCTGGGCATCGTTCTGATTATCGCTGTAGCACTTGGACATCCGCTCAATGCAGAGGCGCTGCTGTTCATACCGGTCGCCCTACTTCTGCTGATGTGCTTTATTCTGGGGCTGTTGCTGTTCCTGTCATCGCTCAATGTCTTCCTCAGGGACATTCAGTACATCACCACAGTTGTGATGCTGGTGTTGGTCTGGTTAACGCCCATCATGTACCTCTGGGACTCCTTCGACAACGGGCTCCTGACATTCATTCTGGATATCAACCCGCTTTCGTATTTCGTCGAGTTGTTCCATCAGATACTCTACTGGGGAGAGATTCCCGATCTGTACTATCTGGGAATCTGCACATTGGCCGCTTTCGTTTCGTTGGGTGTCGGTGCCTTCGTGTTCAACAAATTACAATACAAATTCGCCGAGGTGCTCTGATGGACAAGGATAACGCTATCGAGGTCACATCGGTTTCGAAGAGCTTCAGGATAAATGCGGGACCCACGAGTCTGAAGGACATGATCGTGTACCGCAAGGCCCACAGCAAGAAGTACCATCCCAAGAGGAAGGTGCTGGATGACGTGTCGTTCAGCGTCAAGAAGGGAGAGGTCATCGGGATCATCGGAAGGAACGGTTCCGGGAAGAGCACCATGCTGAAACTGCTGTCCGGAATCCTGAGGCCGGATACCGGTTCGATTGACGTGGACGGCAAGATATCCTGTCTGATCGAGTTGGGTGCCGGATTCCACCCCGACATGACCGGCAGGGAGAACGTGTACATCAACTCCTCCATATTCGGGGTCGACAAAAAGACGACCGAGGAGAGGTTCCAGCAGATCCTGGATTTCTCCGAGATAGGCGGATACATCGACGAGAGGGTCAGGAACTACTCCTCCGGAATGTATCTGAGATTGGCGTTCTCGGTCGCGATCAATGTGGATGCTGACATCCTTCTGATCGACGAGATCCTCGCCGTCGGGGACATCAACTTCTCCAAGAAGTGTCTGGACAAGCTGAGGGATCTGAAGGCCCACGGCGTGTCCATCGTTATCGTCACTCATGCGGTCGACATGGCGAAGGAGATGTGCGACCGTGTCATCTGGATCGAGGGCGGTCAGATAAAGGCCGAAGGGGATCCCGAAGAGGTCTGCAACCAGTACGTTGAATTCATGGGCGTCTGATCGTGTTCATGTTCCTTGCCAGATAGGCGGACATGTCGTACCCGTCCCATACGAGGTCGAATGCCATCGA
>JAFPVN010000079.1 GCA_017395275.1 Candidatus Methanomethylophilaceae archaeon
ATATCCGACAGGGCATGGGTGCCCAAGGTCCAATCCTCCCAGAGCAGAGCGGATACTATCCAGCATATCGTGAATACGATGACGGAGAGACATCCGCAAACCGGCCCTATCCTGGAGAGATCGAACATAATCAGCCTGCCTCCGACAACCGCGGGGACTTATTCGTATCTTTCGACGGATGCCGGCGCCGTCACGGACGAAAGAGTAAAGGGAAGGTGTTTGTCTAAAGGTCATTCGTCTGGTACGTATTCCAGTATGTCCCCCGCCCCGCACTGCAGGGCATCGCAGATGGCCGCGAGGGTCTCGAACCTCACCGCGGTGACACGGTTGTTCTTGATCTTCGAGAGATTGACGTTGGATATCCCCACCTTCTCGGCCAGCTCGTTCAGGGACATCTTCCTCTCGACCATCATGCGGTCCAGATGCAGCACGATCCTGCCGGTCATATGAGGCCGTCCTCGGACTCCTGGAGTCCCTTGCCGTACTCGAATATCTTCGACAGGCAGATGACGATGATACCCATCACGAGCATGACCATCGTTGTGCTGGTCTCCACGTTGTCACAGATCAGCCCGACGATGCTGGTGCCCACGAGTCCGACCACATACATGAAGATCATGAATATCCCGATTTCCCTAACCATCCTGACGACGTCGTCCTGGAAGGGCGTCTCGCCCTTGGAGAACCATGTCTTGCCCTTGGATGTGCAGACGATCAGGTTCACGTTGCGGAAGATCATCGTCAGCAGTCCGAGCAGCACCGCGGATACTATGAGCGATGCTCCGATGGCATCCGCCGCCTTGTCCGCGACGGGCTCGTAGACATAGATGGCCATGCCGCACACGTTCACCAGCCTGTCATCCGGTCCGATGTACTGTCCCGGATCTTCCGCCATGATGAGCAGTATCCCGCCGACGAGCGTGGCTATTGCAGCGATCATACATAATATCTGGAAGACCTTCGAGAGGACCTCCGTTACCTTGTAAATGTCTGCCATTCGACTTACCTCTGAACATACATTCGCGTTGTAGTATTTAATGTTTGACGATAATAAACATATGTTCTAAGATAAATTTCATATCTTTTAAATTAAAAACATAATGTTCAGTGATAAACAATCGACGCATAGTGTCCTTTAAGAGGAGTACAGCATACCCGTCATCATGCAGATGCGCCGCAAACTCACCATCAGGGAACTCGTGAACGAAGCCAAGAAGGGCAACGCGGAGGCCCAGTCGGACCTGGGATACAGGTACGAGAACGGCGACGGCGTTAAGCAGTCCTATCAGGAGGCCGCCAAGTGGTACACCCTCGCAGCGGAGCAGGGGGAGAACAACGCCCAGAACAACCTCGCCACGATGTACGAGTGGGGGAACGGCGTCGAGATCGACTTCAAGAAGGCACTCGAGCTGTACACCAAATCCGCCGAGCAGGGCAACCCCAACGCACAGTTCAATTTGGCCAACATGTACCTCCGCGGTGCGGGAACTGAGATCAACAACGAGGAGGCCTTCAAATGGAATCTGAAGGCATCGGAGCAGGGACACCCTCTCGCCATGTGCAACCTCGGTGCCGCATACGACGGCGGATACGGCGTCGAGAAGAACTACGACGAGGCCTTCAAGTGGACCAAACTGTCCGCAGCCAACAACACCCCCGTTGCCCAGTACAACCTCGGTATGATGTACCTCTGCGGGCGTGGAACCGAGGTATCCGTACCCGACGCGGTGAAGTATCTGAAACTGTCCGCGAACCAGAGGTGCGGATTCGCCCTGTTCGAGATGGGCAGGCTGCATACCGAGGGCATAGGCGTGGATAAGGATGACAAGGCTGCACAGAGATTCTTCAGGATGGCGTCCCAGCAGAACGTCCTCGAGGAGTGCGAGTTCGGCGCGGACGCCGGGCAGTACGCCGACCAGTTCTACATGGGCTGGATGTACGAGCACGGTGTCTACGTGGAGAAGGACCTTGCGAAGGCTGAAGAATACTATTCGAGGGCGGCCGAGCAGGGATTCGATCTCGCCCAGGAAGCGCTGGACAGGATGAAGGCGTAAGCCTCATCCGACGATCAGGAACGCCATATAGTACGGCACAGTCAGCTTTCCGTTGTTGAATCCGACGTTGTAGTCCCCCAGTTTGATGCAGGTTTCCACGCCGTATATCTCGGGGTGGGAGAGCACGTATGTGGCCGATTTCACTTTTCCGCTCGTGGACTTGACCTCCACAAGGGTGAGGTTCTTATGCCACCTTGTCACGAAATCGATCTCCATGCCGCTCTCGCGCCTGTAATAGTACAGCTCACGCCCCATCTTGGAGAAGGCATCGGCGATTATGTTCTCGTAGATCGCCCCCTTGTATATGCCCATGTCCCCGGTCAGAATGTCCCCGGCGGTCCCCGGATCAAGCATCGCGACGAATAGGCCCGTGTCCTGAAGATACAGTTTGAATACGTTATCCTCCATGTTGCCGTTGAGCGGCAGCTGCAGGAGGGCAAGGTTGTTGCATTTGGAAACGAGTCCCGAATCCACCAGCCACTGTATGGCGGCCTTGTAGTCGTCCCCCCTCGAGTTCTTCTTCACCATAGAGTATTGGAATTTCTTGTTCTCCTTGCTAAGCTGTGCGGGTATGGAATCGAATACGCTGTTGATGCGGCCCAACAGTACGGAATCGGTGAACTCGTTCTCCTTCTCGTCGAGATGTTTGCCGAAATCGTCCCTGTACTCATCCAATATGTCCAACTGTTCAGATCTGACCGCGTTCATGTCGCTGGTCCTGAGGAAGGTGTCCACGATATGCGGCAGGCCTCCGACGCATATGTACTCCCTAAAGTACCTGAACATCGCGGAATGCATCGCGGGGTTCACGGCCTTGACCTTGTCGAAACACTCGCGGATGCTGTCGAGGACCTCACTGGATATGCCTTTGGCCCAGAGGAACTCCTCGAAATCCATCGGTTTCATGTAGATTATGTGTTCGAACCCTGCGGGAATACCCTTTCCGCGCTTCTTATTGTATCCTTTGATACCCAAAAGGGAACCAGTGCATATCACATCGAATCTTCCGTCGATCATGAACGGTTTGATGCTGGCCCGGGCATTGGAGCATTCCTGTACCTCGTCGAATATGAATATCGTCTTACCGGGGACTATCCTTATGCCAGGCATCCTCGCCGAGATGTCCAGTACCATACGGTCGACGACGAGATCCCCCTCGAACACGGCCTTCATGCCCTCGTCCTCTTTGAAGTTGATGTAGATCACGTTGTCGTACATCAGTTCGGCGTATTGTCTCGCAGTGAACGTCTTCCCGATCTGGCGAAGCCCTTTGATGACCAAGGCCTTCTTATCTGACAGCGGGGATGCCTTCCAGGCGATCATCTCATCAAGGATCTTTCTCTTGAACATGACGGTATGATGGCATCACGTTATAATACATTTTTCGGACCGAATAATCTCCGCTTCACTACATTTTTCGGACCGAAAGATTTGCAAAAGACTACATTTTTCGGACCGAATAATCTCCGCTTCACTACATTTTTCGGACCGAATGTCGTCCGACACACATCATCAGGCATCCGATTCCCTGAACCCCTTTCCCTAGACTGTTCGGTAATTAAACGCTGGTACCGATCTTTTCTGCGGTTCTACCTTTTTATATGAACAGCGGGATACCAATCTTATGGCCGACCAGATGCGCGTGCTTGCAATTCAAGATATCTCCTGCGTCGGGAGATGTTCCTTGACAGTTGAACTACCGACGATCACCACCGCTGAGGCGATGTGATGCTAGGATTCAAGCCCGTACTGCATGACGATATCCCCCAACTCGTCGCTCTGGCCGACGAGATATGGCACGAGTACTTCCCCACGGTCGTCTCCCCGGAGCAGACCGAGTACATGATCAACAAGTTCGATAAGGAGGAGGTCCTCAACGAACGTATCCAGCAGAGGGGGCGCCGTTACTTCTTCATCGTCAACGGATCGACGACCATGGGATACTTCACCATGTCGCCCCGCGACGATGCACAGCTTGTCAAGATGTACTTGAAGAAGGAGTTCCGCGGCAAGGGGATCGGTAAGAAGGCGATGAAACGCATCTACAAGATATGCAGGGAGGAGGGTTACTCCAAGATCTACATGGCCGTGGAGAAGAAGAACACCGCGGCCGTGGCCGCGTTCAGGACCTGGGGTTTCGAGATTGCGTATTCTCAGACCAACGACATCGGCGACTACGTCATGGACATCCACGTCATGGAAAAGCGCATCTGACCGCATATCGGCGCATTCGCACTCTTCGGAATCGGAATCCCCGTCCGTTCCATACGGGCGGTCATCCGATTCCCTGAACCCCTTTCCCTTTAATGTTTTATACATGATGTAAAATTCTGCAGACATGGCCGACCAGAAGCGCGTCCTCGCGATCCATGACATCTCCTGCGTAGGGAGATGCTCCCTGACTGTAGCATTGCCGATAATCTCCGCCACCGGCGTGGAATGCAGCGTCATCCCCACCGCCGTCCTTTCGACGCACACCGGCGGATTCACCGGGTACACGTACAGGGACATGACCGAGGACATAGTGCCCATCGTCGACCACTGGATGACCCTCGGCCTGGGATTCGACTCCATATACACGGGATTCCTGGGCTCCAAGGAGCAGATAGAGATCGTCAAGTCCACCATCGGGAGACTGAGGAAGGATAATACCGTGGTCGTCGTCGATCCGGCCATGGCCGACAACGGCAAGATGTACCCCATCTTCGACATGGCCTTCGCCAAGGACATGGGTAGCCTGTGCGCCATCGCCGACATAGTGGTCCCGAACATAACCGAGGCATGCTTCATGCTCGGAAGGGAGTACAGGGAGGGCCCGTACACCCCCGATTACATCATCGGCCTTATGAAGGACCTCTGCGCCATGGGCGCCAGGAAGGTCGTCCTCACGGGTGTGTACTTCGAGGAGGGCAAGCTCGGTGCGGCGACATACGATTCCGAGACCACCAAGACAAGCTACTGCTTCAGGGACGTCATCCCAGGATATTATCATGGTACAGGCGACGTCTTCGCCTCCGCCCTCGTGGCGGCGGTGATGAACGGCAGGTCCCTGGAGGACTCCGCCTCCATAGCGGTGGACTATACCGTAGGAAGCATCATGAGGACCTACGACGCCAGGACCGATGTGAAATACGGCGTCAACTTCGAGGCCGGACTGTACGATCTCACCAAGGAGATCAGGAGATGCTGAGCCTCAGGCCGGTATCGCCCTCGGAGATCCCCGAACTGGCATCGCTGGCATCAGAGATATGGCACGAGTACTTCCCGTGCATACTGTCCGAAGGGCAGATCGACTACATGGTTGACAGGTTCCAGTCGGAGCATGCCATGAGGGAGCAGGTCTCCGAAAAGGGATACAGATATCATTTCCTGGTCGATGATGGTTCGATTGTCGGATACACGGGGCTGGTCCCCGAGGGCGACAGGCTGTTCCTGAGCAAGCTGTATCTCAGGGAGGAATGCCGCGGGAAGGGGCTCGGATCGCAGGCCCTCAAGCTGATCTTCGAACTGTGCCAGCGCGAGGGATTCGGTTCAGTGTACCTTACCGTCAACAGGAACAATTCCGTCGCGATAAGGGCCTACGAGAGGAACGGATTCGTGACCGTCCGTACGCAGGTGGCGGACATCGGGAGCGGATACGTCATGGACGATTTCATCATGGAGAAGGTCATCTGAAATTCCTTATCCTGCGGATTATCGGTGTTAACACTGCTTTCCGTATCGGAATTCCTATTTAACACTATTTAACGGGTCGGCACAGACTATCGGGGACGCGTCTGTTTTTCGGTGAATCGTCCGATTTTGCGGAAAAACAAATCATTCCTTCATTGTTATTATCGTCGCGCATGCGCTCTTTATATAATATGAGCAAAGGCTAGTTAATTACATGGACGCAGACCTTGCAGAGTCTAAGCTCCACGGTACGGCCGTATCTCGTCATTTCTCATTACCGACGGGTGTCCCGGGCCGCGGCGTGCCCTGATCCTACACAGTGTCATGCGTCAGACGAAATTTGATTACAACCGAGGGGAGAGAATGGTTTTGAGCACAGGGAAGAAGGTGATGATGGCATCTTTGTTCATCGTAGCCGTTGCATGCGTTTTGATTGGAATAGCATCGGTGAGCGACGAATCGTCCGCCCATCAGGGAGACCAGTATACGGTCGATGGCATCACTTATCTTGAACTGGCGAGTGGCGACGTCTGGGTGTATTCCACTACAGATGACTTCAAGGCGAACACCACCACTTTCACGATTCCGGCGACCATCACGTATGAAGAGATCGAGCACAATGTCGCCCGTATCAAAGGTTCTGCGTTCGCTGGATGTACTAATTTAACGACAGTGACGATACCATCGACTATCAACTACATTGAAAACTATGCCTTCGAAGGCTGTAAAAATCTAAAAACCGTTTACTATAACGCTACCCGGAACACCAATTCGCTCAGCGCCTATGCTAATATCATAGACAACCCTGAAAAGGAATCGTCCAACAATCCCACCGGCATGAGCGTATACATAGGTGCGAACGTCACCAGTCTTCCCAGCAGCACCTTCTCCAGACTCAACGGAACGACATTTTACTTGGCAGAAGGTTCGCAGCTATCTGTCATTGGAGCCTATGCCTTCGGTTCCAATTCCGATGTATACAAGACAATTATCGCGTTCGATCTACCCTCGACCCTTACCGAGCTCGGAGGCTATGCTTTCCAACGTGCCCAGTTCACTGGGGGCACCATTGCTACCGATGGGCTGACAATAGGCCCTACTCTCACAACAATCTCCTCGGCGGTATTTGAAAAAGCCTACGTCCCCAAGGTCACCATCAATTCCACCAGAGTCACCTATGACATCGGACTCAATGCGAATGAGGTCATCATCGGCGATACCGTTACCGCTGTCAACGGCTATCAGATCGGATCTAAAACAATCAAACTCCACATCGGTAGTGGTGTCGCCACCATCAACAGCACCATATTCCAGACGGCAAACATCTCCGAACTCTCCCTATCCGAGAATAATGACAATTTCCTGCTGGATGGCGGCGTACTCTACTCCCTCAGCGAGGGGGCAACCGTTTCCTTGCTGTACATGTCCCCCGGATCCAGCGTATCGGAGATCCCATCAACCGTCACATCGATCGGCGACTATGCGGCATACAAGAAAACCATCGATTCCATAACCATCCCCGCAACCGTCGCCACCATAGGCACCGATGCTTTCAAGAACTCCCGTATCACGAACGCCTACGTCGCCAAATCGAGTATCGAGGCAGGCGTGTTCATGGGTTCGACCATCGGAACGCTCACCTTAAGGGAGACGGCCGGATCCATCGGAGCCAACGCATTCGAGAATGCAATACTGGCGTCCGTCACTGGTTTGGATAATATCACATCTTTCGGTGATTATTGTTTCAAGGGAAGCAATATCGACAGCGTCTCATTCGGCACGGTCTCCGATATAACGATCGGAGATTACGCATTCTCGGAGACGTATCTGACATCTCTTCTCATCACCGATAAAGTTGTCAGCATAGGATCCCACGCATTCTACAGCAACCCCCTTCTGAAAACGGTCAAACTTATGGCTGTACCCGGTTCCATCGGTGAACTTGCGTTCGAAACCCTCTACAGCACCAATGCCGAACTCTACTCCATGCAGGTCATCGATGCCAATGATGAAGAAACCAATGCATTGAATGACTATGTTCAGGACACAGCACTCAACACTCTTCAGTATGAACCGGGAGACAGGACCCCGCTGGATTCCGATGCGATCAAGTACAGTTACGTCGCATCGACGAAGACTCTCACACTCTCAGCCGGAACCAGCACTACGCTGCCCTCATCCGCAGTTCCCTGGGAATCCCTCAAGAAGTTTGTCAAGATAATCATCATCGATGACGATATCGTGACAGTCAACTCCGCCAGTGTGAGCGACTTCCTCGTCTGCGAGGAGCTGACCATCGGTGCAGGCGTCAGATATTTCAACGGCGGTGCCAACAACCTGCACAATCTGAAAGCGCTGACCTTTAGTGCGACCAACCTCACATCGTTCCCCAGCGACGGGCTGAAAGGCGCCGGAACCGCGAGCGGCGGTGTGACCGTGTCATTCTCCGGTAACGTGGCATCCGTCCCGCAGGCCTTTATCGGTTCGACCTCGACCGCCAACATCACGGGATTGATCTTTGACATCTCCTGCAATACGACGTTCTACACTCAGAGTTTCTATAACACCAACAACGTCGGCTACGTTGAGATCAGACAGATCGGGACTGTGACGCTGAATTCTGCCTTTGTTGACCACATTGGTGACGATGCTTCGCAATTCCATCTCAAATTCGCAAACAACATTACCGAGGTACCGTTCTTCGTCACCGAATTCATCAGGAACGCATCCAAGATCACCTTCGGCAGCGGATTCACATCCATCGGGAACAGTCAGGTATCTAACAACGTGAAGCTGACCGAGGTCGTCCTCCCGGACAACTGCACGACCATAGGCGACGGTGCCTTCGGTGGATGTGTAAATCTGGCGACCATTGATCTTTCCAACGTCGAAAGCATAGGCCAGAACGCCTTCTCCGGCTGCCGCTCCCTCGTGAACGACTTCACCGATCTCGGAAGCGCGGTCACCATCGGTGACGGTGCATTCAGCGGTGCGGATTCCGCCAGCGCCCCCAAGCTGGGAAGGATCGATATCCATTCCGTCACCACGCTCGATAGCAGAGCCTTCAAGTACGCGGGCGTGACCGGCGACGTCATCATCGACGGCGTATGTGCCTTCGGAAGGGACTACGGCAACGAGGGAGAGATATTCTACGGGTGCGACATCGCATCGTTGACGGTCTCCAGCGGCAACCTCATCAACCCCAACATACTCGACGGTATCGTCAACCCCATCAACCTCATCCTCGGCGGACACAGCAACAATGCCTTCCAGGGCAGCGACCGCATCGCTACGCTGACCATCCCGTCGGCGACCTCCATCAGCGAGGGTGCGTTCAAGGACTGCACCAATCTCTCCACGATCGTCATACAGGGCGATCGTACCGGCAACAGCAGGCTGCTGATCAACGTCAATGCCTTCAAGGGATGCACATCTCTTACGGGCATCGACCTGTCCAAGGTCCGTCAGATCAACCCCAGTGCATTCTCCGGATGTACATCGCTGTTCGCCGAAGAGGATTCTCTCGTCTTCGATGATGTCGTTCTGATGGATGATTCGTTCTACGGCTGTTCGGCGCTGCACGGAACCGTCACGCTCACCGACTGTCAGCTCATCTACGAGTACCACACCGTTGTGCCCTTCTCCGGTACTGCCATCACCGCATTGGTATTCAGCGGAGACAGCGATGTGGAGACAGCGGACATCGTCAACGGCATCACCAGCGAGTCGTATGCTCTCACAGTGAACGGTTCCAATCTCCCCAACTGCAGGGGCGATACAAAACTGGCAGCCGTGACCATCGGCCCCACGGTTACGGGATCCGGTGATTTCCTGGCATTCATGGACTGCACAAACCTCAGCACCGTCGTGTTCAATGCGGAATCATTCACCAGCAACTTCTACGGTGAAGAAAACGGCGGTCCGTTCGACGGCCTGCTGCAGACCATAACCGTGACCATCGGCGAGGGCGTCAGCACCATCCCCGCATACATGTTCTACGGACTAACCCTGGACGGCGACCACGATTTCGGCACCGTCACGATCGGTGACAGTGCGTTCTCGAATTCACATTGTGGTGCCCTCTCCTTCGGAGCGGGATCGGTCATCGGCGATAACGCATTCTATAACGCGACAGCCACATCGATCACGTTGGACGACAACGTCACCCTTGGCGAATATGCATTCTCCGGTTGTACGGCCACCTCGGTATCGCTCGGGACCGTCGCATCATGGGACGTCTACGCCTTCTCCAGTATGGGTAACCTCGAATCCATCACATTCAGCGGTACAGAAACAATAGGCAACTATGCCTTCAGCGGGTCCGGCAATCAGAGCCTAAATACCGTGTCGCTCCCCGATTCCCTTACCACCATAGGCGAATATGCCTTCAGAGGATGCAACTACCTCGTATCGATGACCATACCTGCTTCCGTGACCGAGATCGGGACCAGTGCTTTCGATGGATGCCAGCGTCTCATGAACATCACCATAAACAATATCGCTGACGCAACCGAGCAGCAGAAACTGGCCATCGGCGGAGCCGCATTCAGGAATACCGGGCTCACCATGGTGGTGATCCCAAGCAGGGTCGCAAGTCTCGGTTCCCAGTCCTTCGGCGGTATACTGGTACTGGGGCTCGTCAGCATCGAGGCCAACCTTACCGCGGGTGCCAGCGCATTCCTCGGTTCCGGATACGACGATCACGACCTTACCGTGACGTTCGCGCCCGGTGTTACGTCAATCCCTGCAGGGCTTCTGCGCGGAAGCCAGGTCACCAGCATCGGATCCTTCAACGATGTTGCCGCCATCGGAGACAACGCATTCGAAGAATGTACGAGACTGACTTCGATCAACCTTCCGGCCGCCACCATCGGCGAGAACGCTTTCACCGGATGTACGGGCCTTACAACGATCACCATCCCGTCGGGAGTGACATCCATAGGCATGAGGGCCTTTAGCGGCTGTACAGGTCTGACATCCGTGACGGTGCTGGCCGATGCCGATTGGGGCACGTATGTATTCGAGAACTGTACCCGTCTCACCTCACTGACCCTTCCGATAGAATATAACATGGCGAACACCTCGCTGGGCGGACTGTCCGGTATAACGACGATCGCGTTCGTGAAGGCGAACGACGGGGTCGGATTCGATTACAGCAGTAACCCGGTGAACCGCGTATGGTACAATAACAGTGTTTCCGCCATCACCATCGGAGACGGAGTCCTATCCATAGGCAATTACATGTTCTATGGCTGCACATCCAATGCCGTCCTTTCCCTGCCCAACAGCATCAACACCTATAGGGAATCCGTGTTCGCCGATTCGAGCATCTCGATAGGGACTGTCAACATCGTATCAGACGGCGTCGTAGACAGCAACGCATTCTATCACGCCACCGGGATTACTGCATTCAACGTCGATGCCCAGCATATGAGCTATGCTTCGGACAATTCGGGCGTGATGTTCAACAAGAATCTGAGCACCGTCATATACTATCCCGCAGGCAGGGACGCCTCCTCGTATACGGTCCCCGACACGGTTACAATTATCTCCACGGGTTCATTCGCAGGTGCCACCAATCTGACATCGATAGTCCTGCCGTCCGGATTGCAGTCGATATACTCGTCCGCATTCTACGGATGCACGGGACTCACGGCCATAGACCTGCCCGACGGACTCAAGAATGTCGACCGTCTCGCTTTCTGCGGATGTACAGGTCTGAGGTCGATTTACATCCCGTCAACGCTCACGAATCTCGGATACGATGCGTTCAAGGGCATCAACTTCAAGGATTCTGAAGGTGCATTGATGAACGACGAAAACGGATTCACGAACGGGGCCCAGTCGGATGCTATCGGTTTCACATTCGTTTACATCGATCAGAACAACGGCCCCGTGCTCGGTCAGAGATGTACGGTGAAGTTCATCACCGGCGACTATGTCGAAGATGTCGATCCAGTGCCGCCTGTGGCGGTAGGCGGAAAGGTATCGGCTCCTGCGCAGCCGCCGGAGGCGGTTGACGGTTACGACTTCGGCGGTTGGTTCGCCAACGAAGGATGCACCATCCCATGGGACTTCGATACTGACACAGTATCATCGAACACAATGATCTACGCCAAGGCCGCTCCGGAGGAGTACACCATCACCCTCCATGACAGGACCGGGCCCGACAGCCAGTCTACCGATAGCTACACGGTACGCTACCATGACACCGCAATCAATGTGCAGATCCCGAACGTCGAGAATAAGTTCATGTACGGTATCTACTACAGGGTCGCCGATCCTGAGAACCAGGAACAGTTCATCTACACTTCCCTGACCGAATCGGACCTGACCTTCAGCTATTCGCAGGCAGCGTCCTCGTTCCTTGACGAGAACGGCAGATGGATCTACCGCGGTAATGTGGAACTCTACGTCATGTGGGACGATATGCTCGTCACCGTTACATACCATATCAACAACGGCGGGGACAACCTTGATTACAGTACCGTCCGCTGGTATGATGAATATGCCTATCTCGCCAGTTCGACCTTCACGGCCAACACCGGATACGAGTTCGTGTGTTGGAACACCCTGGCGAACGGACAGGGATACTCCCATGCAGCCGGTGAAGAATTCGAGTTCCCCGATGATGCGGAGTACGGCGAAGTCATCACTCTCTACGCCCAGTGGAGGCTCATCGACTACTCCATAACGTACGAGATGAACGGCGGCGGTACCAACGATAACAGGAAC
>JAFPVN010000080.1 GCA_017395275.1 Candidatus Methanomethylophilaceae archaeon
GAGGATGCGTTCAAGGGAACACTGATAATGTCAATCTCGTTCGCCAGCGGCTCGAGGATCACCAACATCTCGGACGGAGCATTCCAGGATTGTATCTCGCTGAGGAGCGTCATTGAGTTCCCCAACAGCTTGGTAAGTATCGGGAAAAATGCATTCAACAACTCAGCCATAAGGGGAATCTCTTTCGATGTTGCCAATTCCAAGCTCGCATCGATCGGTGAGAACGGTTTCCGCGGGTGCAGTTCGCTGAAAGGCTCGGTAACTCTCCCCAACAACCTAACTACAATCGAGACCTATGCGTTCTATGGGTGCGGCATCACCGATCTGATGCTCGGGCCAAACACGCGTACTCTCGGGACCAATGCATTCGCCAACAATACTGGATTGACCGAACTGGTAATTCCCAACACCGTGACCGCTTTAACGATAAGTGGAAATGCATTCGCAGGTTGTATGCTCACCGACATCTATCTCGCATCATCGGTTAACAACATCGCCGCGGGCGCGTTCAGTTGCACGGGTGTCACGGCTAGTGCAGTCAACCTGTGGTTCAACGGACCTATGTCCAACATCACCATTGCCAACGGAGCGTTCTCGTTCAAAAATACCACCGTCGTGAATGTCTATGCCGATTCGTCCAGCGAAGAGCTCGCTCTGGCCATGAAGACAAGCGGAAAGGTCAGCGCGGCATCCAGCATTGCATATGAGAAGCGTGACCTGATGAACATCTCCTTCAGGGTGGACAGTGCTACACCCTTGTACACAAGCGCTACAGCCATCTACGGGAGCAAGGTAGTACTACCGTACTACGGCAGCGGAGATGTCTACAAGTACGCTTTTTATGCAGTGATGGTTTACACACAGACCTACATCTCGATATTCGCATCGGAGGAGGACTTCGAGAACG
Organism: Candidatus Methanomethylophilaceae archaeon; assembly: GCA_017395275.1. Classification (GTDB taxonomy): domain Archaea; phylum Thermoplasmatota; class Thermoplasmata; order Methanomassiliicoccales; family Methanomethylophilaceae; genus SIG5. Next base: position 908 of record JAFPVN010000080.1, read on the forward strand.
AAAAGGTTGCACAGTCTGGAGACGTAATCTCCGTCTATCCGCTTAGGGACAGAGATGCTGTAACCATGTGGGGTAAGAACACTACGGAGGTCTTCCTCAAAGAGAAGAAGATCATAACAGACAGCAGCGGTCTCGACGTGACGAAGGCCGAACAGATGTCACACTACGGTGGAATCGTCGTGATCCCCGACTTCAGACAGTCGGACGTCATCCACAAAAACTCCGTGACCATCCTACTCGATGATGGTACGAGATCATACAATCTGCCCTTAGCCACAGTAAGCATATTTGCGGGAGCGTGCTACAGCACCATCGTCCTCGGATACGAGGATGTCATGATCGACGTGACATTCAAAAGCAACGATGTGGAACAGATCGTCTCCGTCAAGCTCAGGTCACCGTTCGCCGTCGTCGGACCCGGCAATCCACCGTCTTACGACGTTACTCCCATGCAAGAAGCGCCCGCCGGATACGTGTTCGACGGATGGTGGGACGACGAAACCGGGGGAAACAGGGCCATCGAAGGTGTAACCCCCTTCGACTTCAACGAGGAGTGGTACGCACACTTCATACCGGTCGACCATGTCCTGTCGATGACGAACACCGCCGGTAGCCCCTCATACTCCGAATCCTGGACCATGACCGGACCCTTCCAATTGCACGTGCAGGACAAATCCCTGTATTACACCGATGCCAACCACGAATTGTTCCAGCTCCTCTTCGACGCCAATTCCGTACCCGGATGGTCAGTCGATGATTATGAGGACGGCACGGGCGTACAGATTATCGATCACTCGGCGATATTCACCGAGGACACGGCGATCTATCTGAGGATGTCGATGAACAACTACAATTTCACTCTCAGATTCTACACCGGCGGAGTGGAGCTCCCTTCTTCAGAGACATTCTACATCAACGACTGGGCCATAGGCGAGGGGAACGAGTATCATTCCGGTGATGTCATCGAGAACGTTTCCTACTCGTTTATCGAGAACGGCCTCCTTATGCCCGTCCCGATCAACCAGACCCACGCATTCAACAATATGGTCGCTGGATCCACCGCGATTCCCAGCGTCGACGGAAGGTATACCCTCACACTTGAATACTTCACGCCTGGTTCCAAGGACATTACAATCAGTTACAACACGGATACCGGCGTTTACACCGTTCAGTTCATCATGAACGATGATGCCGCTACTACAGCCACAGTCGGACCCTATACCATCGGCGAAAGCTTCTGGCTTAGAGCCGCCGACTACTACACCAAGACAGGGTATGGATTCGGATACTACACCATCCCGGGAGGCGCTTCCCAATACGCTGACAGGCAGAATGTGGAGATCACTCAGGGGATGGCCGCAGCGGCCAGCTACTGCGTAATCACGGTCAACGCAGTATGGACGCCCATCACATACACCGTTTCCTTCGACCTCGACCCCTACGAAGGCACGGTGCCTGCACAGGAGGTCAACCTCGAACCAGGTTCCGATATTGTCACGATCCCCGACGTATCCGCCAACCACGGATACCTGGCAGCTTCGTGGTATTGGATCAAGGGAGGGGAACAGTCCGAACCCTTCAGCACCGACACCGAGCTCACGGCGGACATCATCAGGCAGTACGCCACCGGACAGGACCTCACCGTCAAGGTGAACTGGGTGAAGAGCGTCTACAGGGCGAACGTCACCGGATACCCGTCGTACCCGGAGCTCACGGACCTGAGACTGGGAGAGACCTTCACGCTCTGGACACACACCTACGTACCCGACTTCAAGGAGTTCACCGGATGGAGGATATTGGAGACGCTGTACCCCGAGGGAGAGGTGGTGTTCGATGTGAATATGGCAACCGTCGGCGATTCCAACCTCGGGACCGTGTCGTTCATACTCAACCTCGCCGACATACACTATCAGGTGCAGTACAACCCCAACGGCGGATCCGGAACGTCGCCCGTCGACCCCAACAACTACGTCATCGGCGACGAGTTCCACATCGCAGAGGTGGACGAGAACGTGTTCTACAGGTACGGTTACTCCTTCGTCGGATGGAAGTACTCCCTCGACGACGACGTCATCTACGACGACGACGGCACCTTCAAGGAGGAGCTCGCCAGGAACGCCGACCCCGATACCCACGCCGTCACGTTCTACGCCGTATGGGCCCAGAAGTCCTACAAGATCAACTACGAGCTCGAAGGAGGGAGATACGGATCCTCCGCGCCCACGAACGTCCGCTACGGTGATGCAGTCACCATCTCCAACCCGACCCGCGTCGGTTACAGGTTCGAGGGATGGACCGCCACCGGACTCACCAGCGGCGCTCTGTACTATTCCAAATCCGGAATGTTCATGCACTGGAACGGGACCGTCGTAGACGCCACCGTCTTCAGGGACCTGACCGACAGGAGCACCGACAGGGTGACCGCTTCCGTGACACTCACCGCACACTGGGCAGAGGCCTCGTACAGCACCGACTACAACCCCAACGGAGGTACCTGGACCAGCATCAGCAGTACCCAGTACCAGATCAGCATAGGCGACATCATCGAGCTTCCGACCGTCAGGGGAGAGAAGAAGACCGGATACACCTTCGCGGGATGGGGAATCGACACCGTCAACACCATCCCCGCGGGGACCAGACTCACCGAGGCCATGATCACCGACCCCGACAAGTTCACCCTGTACGCCATATGGGCGCCCGTGGTGTACCAGATACAGTACAGGTACACCCCCGACTACCAGTACAGCACCGTGAACGTCGACTACGGCAGCACCGCGTTCATCCCGATCCTAGACAGGGCGGGATACACCTTCAGGGGATGGAGCATAACCGGTGCGGGATTGGAGGCCGAGTACAGTAGGGACGGACAGCAGTGGTACAAGCTGGGATCCTCCCTCATCGACGGTACATACTTCCGCAACATGTCCAGCGAGACCGGCGGAATAGTCACCATGGACGCCGAGTGGAACTCCATCGAGTACAGGCTGTCCTACAACACCAACGGAGGTACCGGGGTTGCGCCCGTGGACACCAACGTGTACAAGGTGGGAGATCCCGTGGAAATGAAGGACTACAAGGACCTCATAGGAACCAACGGGAGCAAGATCATCATCGGATGGTCGCTGGAGATCAACGGCTCCGCCGTGAACGTCAACGAGTTCACGCAGGGACTCTGTACCATGGCCGACGCCACCAAC
>JAFPVN010000004.1 GCA_017395275.1 Candidatus Methanomethylophilaceae archaeon
ATGCATATCAGCGCGGCCTTGGACGACCCGTATGCCGATTTCCCGGAGTTGCCGTCCTGACCGGCGGAGGATGCTATGTTCACTATGCTCCCCTTGCCCTGCCTGACCATCAGTTTGGATATGTACTGCGTCAGCAGGTACGGCGAGAAGAAGTTGACCTCGAACTGCTCCCTGACGACGTCCATGGAGGTCATCTGGAAGAGGGAGTTGTTGGTGATCCCTGCATTGTTGACGAGACCGTCGATGACCGGGAACAGCTTCTTGACCGTCTTCACAGTCTCCTTGATCTTCTCCTGGTCCTTCAAATCGAAATAGATCGGGACGACGGAGACTCCGCATTCCTTCGACAGGTCTGAGCACATCTTCTCGTGTGCATCGGTCTGCGTCCTGGCGTGCGCGATTACGTTGGCGCCGTTCCTCGCGAACAGCTCCACCATCGCCTTGCCCATGCCCCTTGCGGTGCCGGTGACCATGACGGTCTTCCCCTCAAGCATCTTGAATCCGCTCAATTTACCCCTCCGTCGATACGGATGACCTGGCCGGTCACATGCGACGAGTAATCCGACATCAGATACATGCACAGGTTGGCGACGTCGGTCATCGTTCCCAGCTTGGGGATGTCCATCCTCCTTATCTTGTCGTCCAGGATGCTCTGTTCGAGCTTCTGGGTCATAGGGGAGTAGATCACTCCGGGGGCGATCGCGTTCACCCTTATCTTATTCTTTCCGAGTTCGATGGCCATTGTCTTCATGGCCCCGATCAGCGCGGCCTTGGACGCACCGTACACGGTCTGTCCCTCGTTGCCGTCCATGGCGGTCATGCTGGAGGTGAACAGTATGCTCCCTCCGTCCTCGTTCCTCTTGATCAGCTTGGAGATGTACTGCGAGAACGTGATCTGTGCGAACACGTTTACCTGGAAGGTCATCTTCATGTCGTTGCTGGTTATCATCCCGAAGTACGCGTCCCTGTTCATCCCGGCTATGTTCACCAGGCCGTTGACCGGGATCTTCTCCTTCTGTATGGCCATCGCGGCCTTCTTTATCGATTCGTCATCCATCATGTCGAAGTACACCGGGATCACCCTGACGCCGTTCTTCTCGGCGAGATCCCTGCAGAAGGACTCGAACTCCTCGTCCTCCTTGAACGAACATGCAAAAACGTTGGCTCCGTTCTCCGCGAACACCTTCAGGGTCTCCTTACCAATCCCTTGAAGACAGCCCGTTATGACGAATGTCTTTCCCGTTAACATCAAATCACCATGCGCCTTCATTTCTCGGAAGACCCTGCAAAACAGATTAATCACTATCCAGATATATTGGTTATCATGGCCTCCGTCGGAATCGATATAGTGGAAAATCAGCGCATCGGGAAACTCATGTCGGATTCCTTCGTCAAAAAGTTCCTGAACGATGATGAACTGGAAGATTTCCGGAACATCGGGACGGAGGACAGGAGGGTCGAGTTCCTGGCAGGCAGAATCGCCGCAAAGGAGGCGGTGCTGAAATGCCTGAAGACCCCTAACATCTGTTCCCTGAGGGACATAACCATACGGAACGACGGACTCGGAGCCCCATACGCGGAGTACGAAGGGCACGAAATCCAGATATCCATCAGCCATGAAAAGTTATTTAGCGTGGCCGTGGCCATGTTCCTCCAATAAGAAAGAGATAGGATACCATGGCCAGAGTCAGTATCATGTTCCCTTCGTACAACCACGAGCCCTACGTCAGGGAGGCACTGGAGAGCATCTACGCGCAGACCTTCACCGATTTCGAGATCGTGGTATCCGACGACGCCTCGCCCGATAGGACCTATGACATCATCCAGGAGGTCTGCAGGGAGAAGGCAAAGCTCCACAGGTTCGAGAAGAACGTGGGGGCATCCGTCAACGGGAGATACTGCTACGACCACTGCGATTCCGAGTTCATCGCCCTGCTGAACTCCGACGACGTCTGGGAGAAGAGACATCTCGAGAAGGCCGTCGAATACCTCGACGCCCATCCGGAATGCGGTGCCGTATTCTCCTGGTGCTCGTTGATCGACGAAAACAGCAAGGTCATCGACAACAACGCCGAGGTATTCAGGCAAAAGAACAGGACCAAGGAGGAATGGTTCCAGCACTTCTTCACCTACGGGAACTGTCTGGCACATCCGAGCATGGTCATCAGGAAGTCCGTGTACGAGGACGTGGGATTCTATTCCATGTCCATGAGGCAGATACCTGATTTCGAGGAGTGGATCCGCGTCATCAAGAAGTACGAGATATACGTGATTCCCGAGACCTTGGTGAAGCACCGCAGATGCAACATCGGCATGACCAACACCAGCTCCCCCACCGTCACCAATTCCATCAGGGACATCAACGAGCATTACTACATGCTCGAGCACTACTTCGACGGCGTCTCGGATGAGTACTTCAAAAAGGCCTTCGGATCCATGTTCGTCAACAAGGACGCGTCCACACACGAGGAACTTCTCTGCGAGAGGTTCTTCCTCCTCAAGAGCAACGTCTTCCATCTGAAGGACGTGTCGCCGATATTCGCATTCATGTTCTTCAACGAGATCTACGCCCTTCCCGGAGTGAAGGAGACGTTCGACGAGAAGTACAACTTCTCCATCGCCGACTTCCACAGGTTCGGTTCCGAGGTCGACCTCTACGGTCTGAACAAGACCGCTGAACAGCAGCAGGCCTACGGAAACACAAAGAGAGACAGGCTCAGATACCTCGCATGGGGCATACTGGGGAAGGACTCCAACCTCTACAGGAGGGTGATGTCCTTCTTCGGATTCTCGAGATTCTGATCAATTGAAGAC
>JAFPVN010000081.1 GCA_017395275.1 Candidatus Methanomethylophilaceae archaeon
ACGCTGGCAGCAGCGGAGACGATTTTAGTTCCAGCAGTCAAGTTGACAAAGAATTTAATTTCTGGTTGATCCGAACTTACTTTTTTCACGATGTGTTCTTTTTTTAGAGATAGTGGGTGATTACAAGGCTGAGCGTTCTTGATGAGATTCATGACTTTTGTTTTCATGGAATAGAAACTTTGGACCGTAGCCGTGAAATCGTACGCATTGGTATAATGGATTATCTCATTCTCGTCGGTTGTGAAACAATTTTCAGGTTGGACCAGAATCTCAACATCTTCCCGATCCTTGTAGATATTGTATATCTCGCGGGCGTTATCGACCGAATCCTTTGTCACAAATAGATAAACGATATCGGGTTTGATTCTTTCATATATCTCTTCGTCTTGATTGATTGGATAGGGATGGGTTTCGTTTTCAATAATCTCTGTTACATTCCCAATCTTACATTTCCCTTCTTTTGTTTTTTGATTTCCAACGGCGGTGAATAATATGTTAATCTGTGTTTTGCTCATACAATCATATATTGGATATGAAGATAAAATGGTTGTTTTAACAAATACGTTGATGTTTGGTTACGCATTTGTATTTTGAATTTTTTTGAGAAAGAGAGATGTTAGATGGGATTCGTCTCATCAATCTCACATTTACTCGTATTGTGATTGCATTCAATGTTAATGTCATCATAGTTTTCTGGTTCCGTTTTTTCAGATTTCTCTTCATCAACCCAGTCTTCGATATGATGCTCCGTTGGGATATTGGTAGAAGTCGGTTTGTTCAGTGAAGTAGCTTCATCACCATCTAGGTCAGTAATTAATGGACATTCCTTGACCGTCCCTTCGTTATCTGAAATGTGTTGATCATTCTTTTCAGTCGTGGGAGGTTTGATTAGACAATATACGGTGAGATCCTCGGGGATATCTGCATACAATCCGTCTTTGAATGTGCACCCGAATCTGTTGATGCGGGCGACTTTTCCATCGAGATCCTCATCGTACGTGGATAATGGGTGGATGTCGGCTCTGCCATCGGGACAATTATCGCCTGATGAATGGAAGCTGATATTAAGGCCAAGGCTGGATAGCATCATCCTCACATATTCGGTGCGTGCCAGAATCGATTCACGCACATCGTCAGGGCATTTTGAAGTAAGATTGAACACTGCGGTCATGTAGTCCATAAATACTGATGTGGTGTCTCTAAGGGGAATCCTTCCACATCTATCAGCTTCGTTCCTGTAGTGAAGCATAGACTCGCTGAGGGCCGTGTTCTCGGACATCAATCTGTCTTTCAATCCTTCGGTCTGTGACAGCCTAGCCTTCAGATCCCGGATAATGTCGGTCTGTCTTTCTATCGTACTCTCAAGTCCAGAAACGGATTTGTTGGCAGATCTCATGTCCTCTTTGATTTTGGAAAGTGTCTTCTCTATGTCAGCTACTTTTCCGGTAAGCATATCCGACTCTTTGACCTTCTCATCCAGTGCTTCCTCGAGGGATTCACATCTTTCCTGAAGTTCCGTTACACGGGTTCTGTATTTCGATGTGAGTCTATCACAGTATTCATCGCGGCTATTCTTCAATTCGATGAATTCCGCATCTGCCCTCTTCTTCTCTGCGGTTATGAGGCTGAGTGCGGCCTCCTTATCCGCAAGACGCGATTCCAGGATCTGTATCCTCTCTCCCAGTTCGTTCACAGTTTTCGAGAACAGAGACAAGCGTTCGGAGTTCCTCTTCAGGAGGTCCTCATCAATCTGCTCCACCACGACATATCTTTTCAGGGAGCGGAATCTTCCGATGACTTCTCCCGGGAATTCATATGTGATCGGTTGTGAGCAGTTCCTGCAGAAGAATCCCTGTTTGGTCGCGATTATTGCGGTGGGATTGTGGCAGGGGCAGTCGATGTGCGCCCTTACGGTGATTCCTTCCATGGTATCACCTACGGGCGATGAAGTCCTTGACGGCCGATGATGTGTAACCGAGCCTGTTCCCGTCGGGATCGGTTATTATCATCTCCAGGATCCCGTTGGAATCCAGAACGTATTCCACCCACATGTGGAACTGGGTCGCCCTGCCGTAGTAGGACCTGGGAATCGGGATGGTGACCTCCATCCCGTTCTCAGTCTCGCCGTTCCCGAGATGGAACCAGTTGCCTTCGAATCCATCTCCCTTGTTGACTGCGGATTCGTACACTACGAACGAGACTGCAGTTTGGCTGTCCCTCAGAGGTATGAAGGATGAATCCGACTGTATTGAGATGCGCCCATCAGTTCCGAAGGGGGTGCCTCTGTAGATCATGTTGTATACGGCCCTTTCCGTCATATGGTAGTGGGAATCGAACCCGTAGGTCGTGGAGCAGATGTCGATGATCTTCGCTCCTTCCCCAGACCTGCCGGATTCGCAGTTGAACTTCGAGAACAGCGCAGCGCCCTTGGCGATTGCCTTGGAGGGATCGTAGACCATGATCCTGTCCCCGTCGAAATCGGGGAATTCCTCGGACAGACCTCTCTTGATCTGGGGCATGTTGCTGCTACCCCCGACCATGACGATTCTGTCCATGTCGTCTATGGTCCCGGAGTACGAATCCAGGGCCTTCCTGACAGTCTCCATGGATCTCTCGAGGAGCTTCTCTGTGGCATCCTCGAATTCCTGACGGGTGAAGCGGGTGTACTTGTCCGCACCGTTGTACTGGAAGAAGATCATCGAATCCTCTGAACTGGTGAGTTCGATCTTCAGTTTGGTGACCGCCCTTCTGAAGATGCCCTCTTCCTCGGCATCGCTGAAGGACTCGATACCGAGTTTCTTCCTGATGGTATCGGCCAGGAGTTCATCCCAGTCGTTCCCTCCGAGATTGAGGTCTCCTTCCTTGGCGAGGATCTCATAGGTCATGGCG
>JAFPVN010000082.1 GCA_017395275.1 Candidatus Methanomethylophilaceae archaeon
ATTGACTGTTGTCATCCACATAATCATTGATGAAATCGGGACACAACCTGATCATACCGGGATATTTACCCTTATATTGATCGTAGATCAATCTAGCATTGTCCCTCGATTCTGGGGATAGCAGAAGATAAACATAATCTGGTTTGACATGCCTGATCTCAACGTATTTGCCGTCCCTCCCCATGACCTCAACAGGTACGGACTCGATATCGATGGCTTCCGTGACGTTCTCTGTTACAATCTTGTTCTTGTCATACCCAACCGGCGACAGAAGCACATTGATCTTCTTCATATCTAATCACCAGGTTTCTTCGATATAAATCATTATGGTAATATCATATTCAAATTTATATTGAAAATATTTATCCATTAAATCATTGACTGGGGGATTGTATCTGGCTCAGTTGTACATCATGTCCCTCTTCTCCTTCTCCGTCCTAATGAACATCTTCATGGGGGAGTTGTTCAATGTGGCCGTGAGCTGCGATGCCAGTCCGGCATCCACGGCCACCACGGTGGCCTCATTCTCACTGGTCATGAATGCGATCAGCAACACCGGTTTCTCCGATTCATCCCCTTCCACGTATCTGTAATCGATTCCGCGGGGAACAATCACGAGGTCGGACGAATCTTTCTTTTGTCTGTGAAAATGGAATATTTTCTTCATGATTGGTTATATGGTTCGTCGCCATTTCTTCTTATATTTTTATTATAAAAATACAATTTATATTGTATAAATTTAAATTGTAATAGTATCAAAATAATATCATTAACGGAGGAAAAATAATATGACTTCGACAACAGAACAATATGAAACAATTACTGGAGCGAACCCCACTGACATCGGATCGCAGGCACTCATGCCCGTGGCAGACATGTCCGACAAAGTCGCAGTCTTCATAGACTTCGACAACATGTACAAGGGATTCCGTGAAGCTATTTCGGGCATCCCGAAGGTATTCATCGACTTCAGGGAGATGGATCGCCTTCTCGCCAACGGCAGATACGTCGCATGCAGAAAAGCATTCGATGGGAAAATGCCCGGATTCGAACTCCCCGAGGCATTCCAGGTCATCGGGAAAGCGGGATACGAACTCATAACGGAGAATTGCGAGAGACACGGCCAAAAGGGCGTGGATGTGCGCATCGCCCTGGAGATGGACGATTGCTCGAGGGTTTCCTCCTGCAACACAATCATGCTGGTATCCGGGGATGCGGATTTCGTACCCGTGGTCAGAAGGGCACAGGAGCGCGGAAAAAAGGTTCAGGTGGCATCGTTTAGGAACTGCCTCAGCAACAAACTCGCAGAGGCGGCTGACGAGATCATACTTCTGGACAAATACAGGATGTTGGCCGTACGCACCAAACCCAAGAAGGATCTTCATGATGCTTGCGATGCGGATACGATGGAATCAGATAATGAGTAACAACACAAATACAACAAAAACAAAGGAAAGGGATACAATGGATATCAACGAAATCATGTCAATGATCAACAGATATAGGACACCCGAACAACTCAATAATATGAGGATCTGCGAAACGCAGGCGCCTTTTGTGACGCCCGCCTTCGTAACCGACGGGAGGATCGAATTCTCCAACAGGTTCATCGATGCTGTGGAGTTCACCTCCTCGAACTCCCACGAGGATTACCGCGGCAACAGGGAGAAGATGTGGAGCATCATCGTTTCGATGAAGGAAGACTTCTCACATCTTGCCACATTCCGTGAGCTCTCCCGCCGCCTGGATATAAGAATCACGCCCGTACGTTCGGGTAAGAACAAGGGGTGCTTCGGAATACGGATCTACAACATGTACAAGAATCCCGACAGGGACATCATCATGGCGATTCTGGAATATATCTTCCAATAAACACATTCCGGGCACACTTGCCCATCAAATGTTTTTATGCATATGTATGTAGAGAATACAGCATCAATTTGTTGCAGCGGTCGTAGCTCTGTCTAATCTACCAAATTTGTTTTTTGTACGCCTTTCGCTAAACTCCATCATCATCTCATAATGTCCTGTTTGGTTAGCATTATCAAATGTTTTTTTGAAAATGCCCTTATATGTTTCGATAGTGTTTTCATCCACAGATACTTCAACAGGCTCCCAAGCTGAATGCGAACCAGAATTGATCATACTGCAAAGATTTTCAAATTGAATGCGTTCGATTCCGTGGAAATTATCACGACACATTCTATAAGTCTTTTCACCAGCCATTTCCTTAAAATAGCATTCCAAAATACGCCTCATTGTATTGAACAACGTAACAGGGTTGTTGGTTGTACCATATTCTATCCATAATTGTTGATAATTGGAAACCACCGTTGATTCGTCAGTTGTTGTTATCGTAGATACACCACTTACTTTTGTGATACGGTGATACAAGCAATCATTTTTCGGATAGTACTCAATTGCCTTATGGAAAAATATGTTATGCGTAAAAATTAGGATTTGATCGAGGTTTATTTTTTCGTATTTACTCAAAACCTCGCCCACAAGATATCTTGTCAGTGATGCTATAATCGACATAACATCCCCATCCATGCTATTTACGGGATCGTCGATGACTAAAATTTTAGGCTCTTCAGTAATTTGAGTGGAGAGTAGAGTCGGGCACAGAATATTCTATCCGTGATGCGATATTCCGACATGGAATCCGGTCTCGATCGCTATTTCAGAAGGCTGCTGAAGGTCAATGAACCCTGGAAAGTGATGAACGTCGTCCTTTCCGACGATACGGAGCGTACGGACATCTACCTGAGCACCGGAGGTGCCAGGAAGATGCCGTGTCCGGAATGCGGGAAGCTGTGTCCGATCTACGATACCGTGGAGAGGGAATGGAGGCATCTGGACCTCTGCGATTCCCATTCGTACATCCACGCGGACGTTCCCAGGGTAAAATGCGAGGAACACGGGGTGAAGAGATGCTGCGTTCCCTGGGCGGAGCCGTATGTCGGTCATACTTCGCGCTTCGAGGAAGTGGCATTGGAGAAGTTGCGAACCACGTCCATATCCGCAGTCGCGAGGGAGATGGACATCGGTTACGATGTTCTTCACGGGATGATAAGAAGGTTCGTCGACAGGAAGCTGGCACAAATGGATCTCTCCGGTCTCAGAAGGATATGCGTGGACGAGACGTCGGCCAAGAGGGGACACAGATACATAACCGTGGTCACGAACGCCGATACAGGGAAGATCGTGTTCATCACAGAGGGAAAAGGTGCCGAAGGCATGGTGAGATTCTCTGCATGGATGAAAGAGCATAACGGAGACCCGGAGAAGATACGGTTGGTGAGCTGCGATTTCAGCAAGGCATTCCTTTCCGGGATATCCGCCAACCTTCCCAATGCGGATATCGTGTACGACCGTTTCCATCTGTGCAAAATGGCCAACGATGCGCTGGATAAGGTGCGCTCCAAGAATCAGTTCAATGGCATGAGGCATAAATGGATAAGGTTCAAGCTACTGAAGAACGGGAAGGATCTGACGGAGAACGATAAGGCCGTGATCTTCGACATCAAACAGGACAACAAAGAGATAGGAAAGGCATACGAAATGAAGGAATCCCTCATCCAGTTGTACGATTATCCGGACAGGGCATCCGCAAAGGAGCATCTGAAGCCCAAATTCTGCGCGTGCTAAGTAATCGCAATCCTGTTTTCTGATCAATTTTTCATATGCTGGCTAGGGTACGGTAAGAGGTGTTTTATACTATTACTTACATACAGTTTATGTTAGGTAATGCCATGGTTAGACCGAGG
>JAFPVN010000083.1 GCA_017395275.1 Candidatus Methanomethylophilaceae archaeon
GACAAGGATAAGATCGGAATCATCACCAACGCCGGAGGGCTCGGTGTCATGTCCGCGGACGCGGCGTACAACGCCGAGTACATCGGTGCGGCAAAGCTCACGGACGAGACCATCAAGAGGATCAAGACCGACGTGCCCACCATCGCCGGTGTCACCAACCCCATCGATGTTAGGGGAGACGCGAAGCCCGAGTACTTCGAGAAGACCATCAGGATCGTCCAGGAGGACCCCTCGGTGGGAGGACTCGTCGTCATGGGATCGCCCCTCGATACCGCCGACCTCGAGGCCGTCGCGGAGAACCTCGTCAGGATCAAGGACGACATCAAGGTCCCGATTGCGGTCTGCTGGGCCGGAGGTACCAAGTGCGCGGCCGCCGCACGCATCACCAGGGCAGGAGGCCTGCCCACATACCCCACGCCCGACAGGGCGGTCCACGCGCTCGACGTGCTGAGGAAGTACACCGTCCGCGGACAGATCCCCTGCACCCCCATGATCGAGCCCAAGAAGTCCGGAAGGGCCAAGGCCCAGGAGATACTGGCACTTGCGGCCAAAGAGGGAAGGAAGGCACTCACCGAGGCAGAAGGTAAGGAGATCTTCAAGGCATACGAGCTCCCCGTACCCGGAGAGGCCACCGTCGCTTCCGCCGAAGAGGCCGCGGCCGCATGCAACAAGATCGGCTACCCCGTCGTCATGAAGATCATCTCCCCCGACATCCAGCACAAGACCGATGTCGGCGGAGTCGTCGTAGGCGTCAAGAACGAGGCGGACGCGAAGGCCTCCTACAACAAGATCATGGAGTCCTGCGCCAAGGCCAAGCCCGACGCGAAGCTCGTCGGAGTCTCGATCCAGCAGATGGTCTCCGGAAAGGAGGTCATCCTGTCCATGATCCGCGACCCGCAGTTCGGACCCGTCATCTCGTTCGGTCTCGGAGGAATCTTCGTGGAGATCCTCAGGGAGATCTCGCAGGCCCTCGCTCCGTTCTCGGAGGAGGAGCTGGACGAGATGATCAAGTCCACCAAGGCCTACAAGCTCATGTCCGGTGCACGCGGAATGGCGAAGTCGGACATCGAGGCGATGAAGGACACGATCAGGAAGCTCGTCAAGATCTCCATGGAGAACCCCGAGATCAAGGAGCTCGAGATCAACCCCGTCATCGTCGGAGACGAGGGCAAGGGCTGCTGGGCCGTCGATGCCCTCGTCACCCTGGTCTGAAAACAGTGGGGGTTCCCCCCACATTTTTCTATTTTCATCACGTTGTCCGATGCGATGAGGGACCCATCAGCATTCGACGACCCCGACGTCCTGCATCTGGAGACGAAACGCAAGACCGGCATACAGTGGCTGCTGTTCAGCCGTACCGGACAGGTCGCCATACTGTTGTTCATAGAGCTCCTGTTCATAATCGTCGCATACGTCTGGCTGGAGGAGTCCCTCGGATACATCGTCATCGTCGAGAACATCCTGGCGATAGCGGTCATCATCTACATCTTCAACTCGGACATCAACGGGTCCGCCAAGCTGACGTGGACCTTCCTGGTGATGCTCTTCACCATCCCCGCGACGGTGCTGCTGTTCTACTCCAACATGGATTTCGGATTCAGGAAGCTGAAGGACAGGTCCACGTACATGGTCGAGAAGAGCCGCGGGATGATACCCCAGCCGGACGGGGTGCTCGATGATCCAGATCTCAAAAACGACAACCTCGTCAACCTGAACGCCTACATCAACAGGTCCGGGACCTTTCCCCTCTTCAAGAACACCGAGGTGACCTATTTCCCCGTCGGCGAGGAGAAGTTCGAGGCCATGCTCACGGAACTGGAGAAGGCCGAGAGCTTCATCTTCCTGGAGTACTTCATCGTGGAGGAGGGATACATGTGGGGCCGCATACTGAAGATCCTCGCCGAGAAGGCCAGGCAGGGCGTGGACGTCCGCTTCATGTACGACGGGTTCTGCGACATCTCGAAACTGCCCCACGACTATCCCAAACGCGTGAGGGAACTGGGGATCAAATGCAGGAAGTTCACCCCCGTCAGACCCTTCATCACCACCAGCTACAACTACCGCGACCACAGGAAGATCCTCGTCATCGACGGCAGGGTGGCGTTCAACGGCGGCGTTAACCTGGCCGACGAATACATAAACCGCACCGAACCCTACGGCGACCACTGGAAGGACTGTGCGGTCATGCTCAGGGGGGATGCGGTCAGGAGCTTCACCCTGATGTTCCTGCAGATGTGGAACATGCACGAGGACGTCCCCTCGTGGGATGAGGCGAAGGTCGAGCCGGGACCGTGTGCGGGGAATGGGTACGTCATGCCGTACTGCGATACCCCTGTGGATGACTACAAGGTGGGCAGGGACGTCTACGCGGACATCCTCTACAGGGCGGACAGGTACGTGCACATAATGACGCCGTACCTCATCCTCGACAGCGAACTGGACACCGCCCTCAGATTCGCCGCACAGCGGGGAGTGGACGTCAAGCTCATGCTTCCCGGGGTTCCGGACAAGAAGGGCGCATACTCCCTGGCCAAGACCCATTACAGAACGCTCATCGACGCCGGCGTGAAGATCTACGAGTACACCCCCGGATTCCTCCATTCGAAGGTGTTCGTCTCCGACGACAAGACCGCCGTGGTGGGTACGATCAACCTCGATTACAGGAGCCTGTACCACCACTTCGAGTGCGCCACCTACATGTACCGCACCGACTGCATCCCGGACATCGAGAGGGACTTCCAGGAGGCCCTGACCAGATGCAGAGAGGTCACGCACGAGACCATACGCAACGAGAAACTATCTTTCAAGATTGTCGGAACGATCCTCAAGGTCATAGCGCCCATGATGTGAACGGCGATGTGCCAGATATGGAAGATATGACCGCACGGATGTCCGTGCGGCCATAAAGGATAAACAAAAATGGACGGCTGACGCCGTCCGGTTTGTGCTCAGTACTCGAGCTTGGAGAGGGCGATGAGCTTTCTCCACTTGCGGTCGATCTCGGCCTGGACCTGCTCGACGATGTGGGCGTTGTCCTCGGACAGGAGGTGTTTGTACCTTCCCTGTGCCTTGAACCACTCGATGACGGGTTTCTTCTCGACGTGGCCCTCGGCGATCCTCTTGGACTCCGCGGTGAGCCTGAACTTGCCGTTCTCGAACTCGTAGAGAGGCCATACGCAGGTCTCCACTGCGAGCTTGGCGATGACCATCCCGTCCTCGGACGCGAACCTCCATCCCCTGGGGCAGGGCGACAGCGCGTTGATGAACGCGGGTCCGCCGCACTCGAATCCCTTGCCGCACTTCTCCACGAGGTCGCGCCAGTTGTGGGGCGAGACCTGTGCCGCGTAGGGGATGTCGTGTGCCGCCAGGATCATGGTCAGGTCCTTGGGGTACTCGGTCTTTCCCTGCACGACGGATCCTGCGGGCGAGGTGGTGGTGGATGCTCCGAATCCGGTGGCTCCGGACCTCTGGATACCGGTGTTCATGTACGCCTCGTTGTTGAAGCAGACGTACATCATCTGGTGTCCCCTCTCGACGGCTCCGGACAGCGCCTGGAAACCGATGTCGTAGGTGGCTCCGTCTCCTCCGAAGGTGACGAACCTCATCTCCTCGGTGATCTTTCCCTTCTTCCTGAGTGCCTGGTAGGCGGCCTCGACTCCGGCGCCGGTGGCCGCTCCGTTACCGAATGCGGTGTGCACCCACGGGACGTTCCATGCGGAGTAGGGGAAGATGGTGGTCGATACCTCGAAGCATCCCGTTGCAGAGGATGCCACGATGGGCTTGTCGGTGCTCATGAGCACCTGCCTTGCGATGATGCTCTCCGCACATCCGGCGCACAGCCTGTGTCCGGACGTGAGCTTCACCGGCCTGCTGTTCAGGTCCTTGAGTGAGAGGTTGCTCATTCTTTCACCCCCAGATAGTTGACGGTCTTTGCCTTTCCTGCGAGGACGTCCTCGAAGACGCTCTCGTACGCAGCGACCTTGACGTCCTTTCCTCCGAGTCCGTAGATGTAGTTGTACGCCTTGGGTACCTTCTTGCATCCGATGAGGACCGAGGAGACCTCGGGGTACATGGGCCCGTAGGCTCCGATGGAGAGGTGCTTGTCCATGACGATGACCGCTTTCTTTCCATCCAGTACCTTGGCGAGCTTGTCTGCGGGCCAGGGCCTGAAGACGCGGGGCATGCAGACTCCGGCCTTGACTCCCTTGGCGCGGAGCTCGTCGACGGCCGCCTTCATGGTGCCGAACGCAGATCCGAGGACGACGGCGACGACCTCCGCGTCGTCGCACCTGTACTCCTCGACCATGTGGTACTCCCTTCCGGAGATCTTTGCGAAGTCCTCGAAGACCTTCTCGATGACGGGCACGGCCTTCTGCATGGCCTGCACCATCTGGTACTTGTGCTCGAAGTAGAAGTCGGGTCCGTCCATCAGTCCGTGGGACACGGGGTTCTTGTAGTCGAGCAGGGGCTTGAAGGGCTTGAACTCGCCGACGAACTCCTTGACGACGGAATCGGCGAGAGGCTTCATCCTCTCGATGGCGTGGGTGAGGATGAATCCGTCGATGTTGGTCATGCAGGGCAGCTGCACGTCGGGGTGCTCCGCGATCCTGGGCGCGATGATCGCCATGTCGTATGCCTCCTGAACGTTCTCGGAGAACAGCTGGAGCCATCCGCAGTCCCTGGCGGACATGACGTCACCGTGGTCGTTGTTGATGTTGATCGGTCCGCTGATGGCCCTGTTGGCGACGGCCATGATCAGGGGCACCCTCATGGCGGACGTGATGGGAAGCATCTCCCACATGTAGGCCAGTCCCTGGGAGGATGTGGCGGTGAACGTCCTCGCTCCCGCGGAACAGGACGATGTGCAGACCGTCAGTGCGGAGTGCTCGGACTCCACGCAGACGAAGTTGGTCCCGACGTCGCCGTCGGCGACGTAGTCGGAGAACCTCTCGACTATGATGGTCTGGGGCGTGATGGGGTAGGCGGCGCACACGTCGGGGTCGATCTGCTTCCATGCGAGTGCGATCGCGCTGTCTCCGTTGATTGCTAAGTCTGACATTTTCATTCCTCCGAACTCATGACGATGGCGTCCTTGGGGCACATCTTGGCGCAGATCCCGCAGCCCTTGCAGTGGCTGAGCTTGAATCCCACCATCTTGTTCTCCTGGATGATGATACAGTCATCCGGGCAATAGACCCAGCAGGTCATACAGTCGATGCATATGTCCCTGTCGACGACGGGGGTGAGCGATCTCCAGTCCCCGGTCTCGAACATCTCCGCGGTCCCTCCCTGGACGCGCGATCCGATAATCATGTCGTTGTGATCCATTTCACTGCACCTCCTCATATGCCCTCTTGAGCGCGGCGAGGTTCTTCTTGATCGCCTTCTCCGGCAGCTTGCCGGTGAACTTGGATACGATCTGGAACTCCAGCGCCTCGTAGGAGACGATGGGCGAGAGCTTGATGAGCGCGCCGAGCATCGAAGTGTTGGCGACGGGCCTTCCGATCTCCTCCATGGAGATCTTGGTGGCGTTGACCGTGTGGCATTCCGCATCGGTCTTGAGGGCCGCTTTCAGCTCCTCGGGCGTCCCCGCGTAGTTGGCGAGGACGAATCCTCCCTTCTTGAGTCCCTTCAGCACATCGACCTTTCCGATGAGCGTACCGTCCAGAACCACGACGATGTCGGGCTCGTAGACCTGCGTGTGGACCCTGATGGGGTTTTCAGAAATCCTGGTGAATGCCCTGATGGGCGCACCCATTCTCTCCGGTCCGAACTCGGGGAACGCCTTGACGTACTTATCCTCCCCGACGACGGTCTCGGCAAGAATCTCACTAGCGGTGACCACTCCCTGACCACCTCTTCCGTGCCATACTAGTTCCATGTCCATAGTAAGACCAACTTGGGCGCACATCTTATTTATTACATTAAAAGGTATCGCAGAAAAACGATAAAAATTTCTACGAATAATTGTGAAATTCGCAAAATAAATAATGATATCGAATAATTCCTACGAAATTCGTAAAATATGAAAAGGGGAAAGGGTTTTGTGCGGTCCCTCACTCGGCGACCGCGGTCTTCTCCTGGACATCCTGGACCTGGGCGCTGCGCGCCTTCGACCTGATGACGAACAGCGACACCGCCATCACGACGATGGACAGCGGCAGCGAGATCACGAGGGCGTCGACGTACTGGATCAGGCCGTCGAACAGGACCTTGTCGCCGGTGAGCAGTTTGCAGACGGGCAGGAAGATCGAGGTCCCCGAGTTGATGAACAGGGCCCAGAACAGGTACGAGACCGTTCCCGCCGCAATGCTGATGATGGCGGCGGGCCTGCAGGGGTTCTTGGAGTAGATCGCGTGGACGTATGCCGGGAGCAGTGCCGCGGCGGTGAGCCCCATGAATACCGACGTCGCCTTCGCGATGATGTCCGACGGCATGAGGTAGCAGTAGATGACGACGACCACCATCATCACCATCGTGACGATGCGGTTGATGTTGACCGAGCTCTCGTCCTTGTCGCTGTGGTGCTTCCACATCTTCACGGAGGAGTACACGTCGTATCCTCCGGCAGCACCGATGGTGTGCATCAGACCGCTGATGGTGGAGATGGACGCGCAGATCAGCGAAACAAGGAACAGCGAGACGAACATGTCCCCGAAGGTGATGCTCCTGAAGACCTCCACGATGTATGTAGGGATGATGAAATCGGTACCGTCGGTTACGTACTGGATGGCGGACATCTCGTGCTCGTTGTAGAAGTACACGTTGCAGAGGGTACCGCAGGTGTATGCGGATCCGACGATGACGAGGATGAAGATGCTGCCGATGGCCATGGAGCGGTTGAGGGTCCTGTCGTCCTTGGCGGACATGAACCTGACCGCCAGCTGGGGCTGCGTGAGGCATCCGATACCCACTCCCAGGAGGAACGTGGTGACGACGGTCAGCCACTCGGCGGAACCGAAGTCTGCGAACTGGACCCATCCGTTGGCCCCGGGCAGGACCTTGATCTGCTCCAGCTCCCCCGCGACGTAGAGGTCGTTGAGCTGCTGGAAGCCGTCCCATCCGATGGATGCCACGGTGACGATGAAGATGACCACCATACCGGCGAACATGATGACTGCCTGGAGGGCATCGTTGTACATGACTGCGATGACTCCTCCGACGACCACGTAGAGCGCGACCACGAGGGAGAGCAGGATGAGCATCA
>JAFPVN010000084.1 GCA_017395275.1 Candidatus Methanomethylophilaceae archaeon
GAGCATCAGGAGTTCTACGACAGGTACTTCATCATCACGGAGACCGAGTACGGGAGGTCCGTCGAGAGGACCGGCGATGCGATGATGGACTACAACGACGTGGCCGGTTTCTCGGTGGTTCTGAGCAATTCCGTAAAGGATCCCGTCGCGGCATACCGCTACTACACCCAGAAGGACAAGGTCCGCATAGGGCTGGAGAACCTCAAGAACAGGGCGGACAGGTCGCCTCTGAAGCTCTATTCCGACGAGGTCTACAGGGGAAGGCTGTTCATCCAGTTCCTTACGGTCATCCTCCAGTCCGCCATCCGCCGCAGGATGAGGGGCACGTCCCTGCTGAACAACATCACGATCAGGGACGTCATACACCAAATGTCGATGATCAGGAGGATATCGATCCCAGGGTTCGACACACCGTTCTACACGAACCTGAACAACATCCAGACGCGTATACTGAGTGCCTTCGGGATTGACCCGGCCGAACTGAAGGGAAGATAAGGATTATAGGTGCGTCAGCTCTTGTACCATCATGGGAAAGGAGTGCACCGTCACCGTCGATGCGGGCGTCTGCAAGATGAAGACCGTAATACACGCCGTTCAGGGCGAGGACCTCATGGTATCGCTGGATGTCAAGAGCGACTGCCCCAACGTCCTGAGGATGTCCTGGAAGTTCAAACCCGTCAACCCCTACACCGAGGTGGAGTCGCCGATATGCGAGACGGACATCTACAGATGGGCCAACGAGGCGCTCCCGCATGCCGCCTGTCCGGTACCCTGCGCGCTCGTGAAGGCGGTAGAGGCCGCCAGCGAACTGGGGATCAAGAGGGGCGTCCGCATCGACATAGAGTGATGCGATAATCCGAAATACGATTCTTCCTATCGGGGAAACATGGACGAGTACGAGGCGGCGAAGCAGCGCCACACGGTCAGGCAGTACACGACGGAACCCATTTCTCAGGAGCACGTAGACGCCTTGCAATCCGCAATAGCGGAGATCAACGCCGAGGGCAACCTGAACGCCGTGCTCATGCTGAACGAGCCGAAGGCGTTCGCCACCATCCCGCTGAAGGTCATCGGTTTCTCCAACGCCTCCAACTACATCGCGATGATCGGTCCGGAGAACGCCACGCTCAACGAGAGGATCGGCTACTACGGGGAGAGATTGGTGCTGCTGGCACAATCGCTCGGACTTCGTACCTGCTGGGCCATGATGTGTTCCAAGAAGTACGCGAAGGACCACGTGAAGGAGGGGCAGAGGTTCGTCATAGGCATCTCCGTGGGATACGGGGCCAACGACGGTAAGCAGCATAAGGACAGGCCGAAGGAGGATGTCGGTTATTCCCCCGATGCCCCTGAATGGTTCAACAGGGGGATAGAATGCGTCATGCTGGCCCCGTCGGGCGTGAACAAGCAGCCCATATCATTCTCGTACGAGGGGGATGTGGTCACCGCGATCTACAAGCCCACCAATCTCATCCGCGTGGACTGCGGTATCGCCAGATACCACTTCGAGCTGGGTGCGGGGAAGGATAACTTCCGGTGGAAGGATAGTCTCTGAAGGGTTCTGCATATTGGGAAAATCGGAGTATTCTCCATTTTCGAATTGACCCCATCACAGGATGTTCCTGACCAAGCGGAACATACGCACGGTGTGTCCTGCCGTCCACTGTTAGAATCCGCCCCTATCGACGAGCCGGACCGACTGTGGTCATTCCAGACCGTTCTCGTGGATGCATTCGGCGCAGATGTCGATGAACAGGTTCCTCATGGACTCGAACTCGCCCATGCCTATCATCAGCGGTACGGCGTCGTAACCGGCCGCGATCAGCTTGGACTTCAGGGAATCGGGATCGTCGCTTGCCATGTCCTCGATCGCATGCACTCCCGCAACGATCATGAACGGGAGTATGGCGACCTTCTTGCCCTTCGAATGCAGCATCATCTTGGGCAGGTCGTCGAATCCGGGGAATCCCTCGACGGTGACCATGTACACGTCGTGGATGTCCCTCAGGACGAGCTTGAGGTACATCTGGCTGTAGCATGCGTTGGAGAAATGCGACGTCCCATGGCCCATGAGGACGACCGCGCAGTCCGGGGATACGAGTTCTCTGACTCTGGGAAGGACCTTCTTCTCGAGCGCCTCGGCCATCACGTCGAAGCTCCTCTCCTCGTCCAGCAGCGGTTTGGATACCACGAGTTCGTCGAACTTGTGCCTGAACTCGTTGCAGTATCTGACGACGTCGTCGTACTCCAGTCCCTTGATGAAGTGGGTGGGCTGTACAACCACGGTGCGGTAGCCCTCATCCACCAGCCTCTGGAGGGCCTCGTCGATGTAATCGATCTTCTCCCCGGTCTCCCTCTGGATCTTCTTGATGATCATCCTGCTGGTGAACGCGCGTCTGACCGTCCAATCCCGGAAGATCTGGGCCATCGTCTTCTCGATGGAGCCGATACAGTCGTCCCTGGCCTTCTTCTGGCTGGTACCGAAACTGACTACTACGATGGCCTTCTTTGTCTCCATGTTGGATGGATAATCCAACTTGCTATAAAAGGTTTGTCAGTTACCCATCGGGGGTATATGTGGAAACAGCCCTCAGGCGAAGAATGTGCCGTACATTCCCGAGATGAGGATCGCCAGGAGACAGAGGGGGCAGACGTACTTGATCATGACCCTGAACAGCTTCTTCGACCTGAACACCCCGTTGATCTCGATCTCCTCCTCGATCAGCGCGGTCTTCACCACGAAGCCTATGAAGAAGCAGGTGAGGATGGCCGCGATGGGCATGAGGATGGAGTTGGTGAGCGTATCGAAGATTCCCAGCCATCCCGCACCCTGATCGCCTGGCACATTAGTCATCCAGGGTCCGAATCCGAGGCAGCAGACCAGTCCGAGTCCGAGGATTATGGCGGACACGATCCCTACAGCTATGGGGCGCGAGACGTGCATGCGGTCCTTGAAGATCGATACCGCGGTCTCGGCGAGGGACATCGCCGACGTCAGTGCGGCGAACACGACGAGGAGGAAGAACACCGGCGCCACGATCTCCCCCATGGGCATCTGGTGGAACACCATGGGCAGAGCGTTGAACATGAGTCCCATCCCGCTGCTGTCCTGGAATCCGAAGCAGAACGCCGCGGGGACGATCATAAGTCCGGCGATGAACGCCACGCCCGTATCGATGAGGCCGATGTTCCTTGCGGAGTGCTCGATGTTGACGTCCTTCTTCATGTAGGAACCGTAGGTTATCATGATTCCCATGGCGAGGGACATCGAATAGAAGATCTGGCTGACGGCTCCGAGGAAGGTGTCGTAGCTCAGGTCCTCGAACTTGGGTACCAGGTAGAAAGCGAGACCGTCGCCGATGCCGTCCAGAGTGAAGGTGAACGCGGTGACGATCAGGAGCATGACCAGCAGCATGGGCATGAGGATCTTGCTGACCTTCTCGATACCCCTGCTGACCCCGAGGTTGATGATTATGATGCACATTACCGCGAAGATGACGAACCATATCGAGGGGTCCAGTACCGATCCCGTGGCCGTTCCGGTGATGTAGTCCCACCAATAGGGGTCGCCTCCGGAGCCTCCGGTGGCCAGCGTCTCGAGGTTGCCCGTGGCGGATTCAACGAAGTACTTCAGCACCCATCCCCCGATGACGCAGTAATAGGGGACGATGAGGATGGGGATGATGGCCAGCAGCCATCCGATGAAGGAGTACTTCTTACTGAGGTCGCGGAACGCGTCTATGCACGATTTCCCGGTCCTTCTGCCGAGGGACACCTCGGCGATGAGGAGGGTGAATCCGAACGTCACCGCCAATGCCACATAGACGACGAGGAACGCCCCACCGCCGTAGTGCGAGGTGAGATAGGGGAACCTCCAGAGGTTCCCGAGACCGACCGCGGAGGCAGCAGCCGCGAGGACGAAACCGAGTTTTCCCGTGAATGAGCCGCGGTTCTCTCCGGATTCCTTTTCCTGGCTGCTGTCGCTGTCGTGCATTACCAGCCCCAATGGCTTACGCATATATGCTGTTTGGGTGGGATGCGGCCAAGCATCGCAGGGACCTTCCGACCGTTATCCTTTATTATATGATGGCAATCACCGCCGTATGTCCGTGAACATCGAGGAGACAATCAGGAACTACGCGTTGCAGAATGCGGTGTTCTTCAAGGGAAAGGCCAATCCGAAGGCCATCGTCGGAAAGATACTGGGAGAGTTCCCCGAGTACAGGGCGAAGGCCGCCGAGATAACCCCGCTCATCAACTCGATCGTGGAAGAGGTGAACGCCATGGGCCTCGATGCCCAGAAGGCGGCCCTCGAGGCTTCCAACCCCGCGCTCCTGGCCAAGAAGGAGAAGAAGGAGAGGACCTACGAGCTCCCCGAGCTGGACAACGTGAACGGCCCTGTGGTCATGAGGATCGCGCCCGGACCGTCCGGACCCCTCCATATCGGACACACCAGGGTATCCATCCTCAACGACGAGTACGTCAAGAGGTACGGCGGGAAGCTGATCTGCAGGTTCGAGGACACCAACCCCGAGAAGATCGACGCGGACGCGTACAGGATGATCCCCGAGGACCTCGAGTGGCTCGGTGTGAAGGTCACGGACACCTACATCCAGTCGGACAGGTTCGAGATATACTACGACATCACCAAGAAGCTACTGGAGATGGGCAAGGCGTACGTCTGCACCTGCGACGCCGAGGATTGGAGGAAGAAGAAGGAGGCCAAGCAGGCCTGCCCGTGCAGGGATCTGCCCATAGAGGAGCAGATGGAGCGCTATGATAAGTTCATGGCAGGGGAGTACAAGGACGGTGAGGCGATCGTCGTCGTCAAGACCGCGATAGACCACCCCAACCCAGCGATCAGGGACTTCGTCGCCCTCAGACTGGTGAGCCACCCCCACCCCCGCGTGGGCACCAAGTACATCGCATACCCGATGATGAACCTCTCCGTGGCAATCGATGATCACCTCATGGGCATGACCCACGTCATCAGGGGGAAGGACCACCTGAACAACACCTTCAGGCAGGAATACATCTTCGACTACATGGGCTGGAAGAAGCCCAACTACTACCACTACGGTCTGGTCAACATCCCCGACACCGTCCTGAAGACATCGCTCATCAAGAAGAGCATCCTCGAGGGAGAGTACAGCGGATGGGACGACGTCAGGACCGGTACCGTGCGCGCCATGAAGAGGAGGGGAATCAGGCCCGAGGCAATCAGGAGGTACTGGATCGAGGCCGGTATGAAGGCTGTGGACATCGAGTTCTCCTGGCCCAACCTGTTCGGCATGAACCGCGACATCATTGATGCGGAGTCCAACAGGTACTTCTTCGTCCAGGACCCCGTGAAGTACGACATCGCCGGTACGGATTCCATCACCGGGAGCGCACCGCTCCACCCCGACCACCCCGAGAGGGGCAACAGGGCATACGAGCTGAAGGCCCCCTGTTCCGTGTATCTCTCCAAGACGGACTCGGACATGTTCGCCGAGTCGGGCAAGGTGAGGCTGAAGGACCTGTGCAACATCGCATACGGACAGCCCGCTAAGTTCGACGGCAACGACGTCTCCATCCTCAGGCAGGGATTCAAGGCCGTGCAGTGGACCGCAGACGGATGCGTGCCAGCCGAGATCTACATGCCCGACGGCACCGTCGCCAAGGGATACTGCGAGCCCTCCGTGCTCGATGAGAAAAACGATGAGCTGCAGTTCGAGAGGTTCGGCTTCGTGAAGGTCGAGTCAAAGGACGCTAAGCTCGTCAGGGCTGTGTTCAGCCACCGCTGATGCGGTGCGCTGGCACATGTCAAACCCTTTAGAGTTTTCTAAAAATCAGGCAACGTCTACGCAGATCACCGAGGCGAGTTTTCTGTCCACGGCGATGACGTTCCCCTCGGAGCTGAAGACCAGCATGTCCCCGTCGACGCTGTCGAGGGCGATCTCCTGTCCGGGCACGAATCCCAGGGAGATGAGCTTCTTCACAACGGTGCCGTCCTGACCCTTCAGATGCGAGATCCTGCCGATCTCCCCCGCCCTCATGGATGCGGCGGTGTTGTCGATCCTGGTGATGTTGCCACAGGGGTTGTCGCAGGTGGTGCAGTCGTGGTCGACCTTCGTGCCGATCATCCTGCATATCTTGTTGATGGACTCGTCGGAGATGGCATGCTCCATCTGGCATGCCTGCCTGTGGGCCTCCTCGTGGGGGATCCCCAGCACATCCACCAGGAACCTCTCCAGGACATGGTGCTTCCTCCTGATGTTCCTGGCGTATTCCAGACCGGCGGGGGTGAGGCTGACGCCGCGGTACTTCACGTAGTTGACGTATCCGGCATCGGCGAGGACGCGCAGCATCTCCGTGACGCTGGCCGGCGCTACGTTCATGTAGGTCGCCAGTTCTGACGTGCGGACGGTTGATTTGCCCTCCGTCAGGCGCAGGATGTTGATGAGATAGTCCTCTCTGTTCTCGGAAGCCATGCTACCTCATCGGAGTATGGGTATAAAAATGTAGGGAGTCCTAAATTCACTCCTCATATTCCTTCTCGGCCTGCCTGCGGGCCTTCTCCTCGGCCCTCTCGGCCTTCCTGTCCTGCTTCTCCCTTATGGAACGGCGGGTGTTGTCGTCGATGACCTCCCTCTCCTTCGTGCCGGTGATCTTCAGGTCGTCGATCTCCTGAACCAGGTTCCTGACCCTCTCGTTGAGAGTGTCTAGATTGTCGAAGCGGACCTTGATCCCCGGTTCGGGTTCGTAAGTGCCAGCAATGTATTTCTTCCAGAAGAAGCGCCCGATCTCCAGGAGTTCCTCGCTCGCAGCGATGGTGACTTCGGCGATGTCGTCCATCCTGTCGTCGATCTCCTTCTTCTCCTTCTTCATGCTCTTGCTGCGCTTCATCCTGTTGTCGATAGTATCGGTAATGCCCATAAGGTCCCATCCCCTGAACGATTGTGTAAGTGGTTTGGAGGTTAAAAGGTTTGACGTAGCTTCACTCGACGAGCTTGCGGTAGCCGTATGCGGGCTGGTCGTCGTTGAAGCAGTACTTGACGGTGATGAAGTCCTTCTTGAAGGCCTTGACGTCCTCCCTGACCTTCTTCGGGTCCTCGCCCTTGCAGACGCGGGCGATGAAGGATGCGACCTCCTTCATGTCGCTCTCCTTCATTCCGATGCGGGTCATCTCCTGGGAACCGAGCCTCAGTCCGGAGGGCCTGACGGCGCTCTCGTCCCAGGGCAGCATGTTCTTGTTGCAGATGATGTTGGCGTCTTCCAGCTTCTGGGCGACGTCCTTGCCTCCGCCGAACTGTGCGACGTCGACGGCGATCGCGTGGGACTTGGTGAACCCGAGGTCGGGGCAGAGCACGGGGACTCCGAGCTCATGGAGCGCCTGACCGAGTGCCTGGGAGTTCTTGACTGCCTGTGCGGCGTAGTCCTTGGCGTAGACCTTCATCTCCGCCAGGGTTATGGCCAGTGCGGCCATGGCGTGGAGGTGGTGGCTGCTGGTGACTCCGGGGAACACGGCCTTCTGGATGGCCTTCTCCTGATCGTCGGTGAGGTTGGCACCGAGGATCATTCCGTGGTTGGGTCCGGGGAAGGTCTTGTGGGTGGACGAGGAGACCACGTTGACGCCTTCTCTGAGGGGGTCGTGGAACTGTCCGCCCGCGATGAGTCCGAGGACGTGGGCGCAGTCCTCCCAGACGAGACATCCTATCTCGTTGAAGGTGTCCTGCAGCTCCTTGAGCGGCGGGGGGAACAGGAAGACCGAGAGTCCGAACTGTGCGACCTTGGGCTTCACTTCCTTGAGCAGCTTGATGGTGCCGTCGACATCGAGGTTCATGTCCTCGACGTTGAAGGGGTACTGGACGGAGTTGACGGACCTCTGTCCGAAGGCTCCGAACTTCTGGGTGGAGATGTGCGCTCCCTGGGCGAGTGCGCAGGTGGTGATGGTGTCGCCGGGCTGCGCGAAGGCGAACAGTACGGCCATGTTGGCAACGGTTCCGGAGATCGGCCTGACGTCGGCGAAGTCGGCCTTGAACAGGTCCTTGGCGAGCTCGATGGCCTTGAGCTCGACCTTGTCGACGTAGATGTTGCCCTGGTAGTATCTCTTTCCGGGAAGACCCTCGGCGTACC
>JAFPVN010000085.1 GCA_017395275.1 Candidatus Methanomethylophilaceae archaeon
GATGTCTTCCAGCTTCCTCTCCGAGGGTGGCGTCTGTCTTATGTAATCGAGAACCGTAGTCTGGTCCTTTCCTTTTATAAGATACTTCGTGGAATCATGTTTGGGATCGCAACCGATCTGAAGGATGCTCCTTCCCTTACTCGCAAGAGCGAACGAGAGGTTGGAGGATGTCGTGGACTTCCCGATCCCTCCCTTTCCGTACACTGCAATCTGTAACATTTCGCGCGCCTCTTCGACCCCCAGCGGGGCCTCATAAAATTTAGGTTAATCTAAATTCAATATATA
This sequence comes from Candidatus Methanomethylophilaceae archaeon, assembly GCA_017395275.1. GTDB lineage: Archaea > Thermoplasmatota > Thermoplasmata > Methanomassiliicoccales > Methanomethylophilaceae > SIG5. The sequence continues at coordinate 286 of JAFPVN010000085.1, forward strand.
ATTTTTGGCATACCTAACATTTAGGAATACCAAAAATTATTAAAATACCATCCGCAGATAAGCGGTCGGATTAAAATCCAAGTGATTTGAAATGGATAGTTCGATAATTTCGATCGGCGTTCTCTTTGTCGTATTGGGCGCTGCGGTCGGCGGTTTCGTATACGTCAACATGTTCCACGATGACGGTGAAGAGGATGATTCCTTCGAAGCTTCCGATCTCACGGCTGTCGCTAATGCGTTCATTACCAAATACGAGGGCGGTTTCGACAACAAATTCATACTCAGAACGACGGAAGACACCGCTAAGGTCTACTACATCGAAGCAGGAATGAAAGGCGACACGGAATACTACGTTTCCTACAAGGCCATGGAATCGGCCGACGAGGCGCTTGACATGTATGAGACCCAGCAGAAGCAGTACGCTGCCAAGGTGGGTCCCACGGCAATGGCCGGTCTGGAGTACTTCGCATACGAGGAGAAGGCAGGATTCGATGAAGGATACGGATACTACGGTGTATGCACCGGCATGGCCGACTTCGTAACCCTCCATTACTGCGCATGTTTCAGCAACGTATACATCGAGGCGAGCCTCTATGATAATGACGGCACCCTCGAGACTGCACCGATCGCTCCTGCCGTGGAGGCGATGTTCGCAGGATTCGATGAACCCGCCGAGATCACGGCGAGCCCCATGGCATACAACTTCGCGTATCTGAACACCAGCGGGACCTTCGCGGGACCGTATGAGGTGACCATCGACGGCAATTCGGCGAAGGCCGCCTACAGCAACGGATACTCTAACAACCCCTACAACTACGTACAGTTCACCAAATGCGAATCTGCCGATGAAGCGAAGGAACTGTATGAGACCCAGCAGAAGCAGTACGCTGCCAAGGTGGAGGCCGGGAGCGCCATGGCCGGTATGACCTTCTACGCATACGAGAAGCATGGCAATCTTGCGGGAGGATACGGTTACTACGGCGACATCAACATGACCTCGCCGATGACGGTGACCTCCACATCCATGAACTACTGTGCATACCAGGGAGAGTACTACATCACCGCTTATTTCTACATAAACGGCATCAACCTCCACCCCGATGTGTCCTCATTCGACGCGGTCGTTGAGTTCATCGAGACTGCACAGGCCTGCTGAAACCATTTGCCGTGGAAACACGGCATTTTTTATTATTTCGAGCGGATTTCGCATACCTTTTCGTGTGTGTCACAATTTTTAGATGGAACTAAAACTATAAATAATCATTTTTAGGTATGCCAAAAAGTCAAATGAATAAGATACTGCCAATTATCCTGGTCGCGGCCTTGGCCGTTGGCGGCATTTCCGCCGCCGTCATAGTTATGAACAACGGAGGAAGCGGCGGCACCGATGCCAATACCGACAAGTTAGACTACGATGCCGTCAACCTGATGGTCTTCGGGAACGCGAACAATGATCTTACCATCGATTCCAATGACAAATCCCTGATACAAGAGATATTGGATGGAACGAAATCGGCTGATGATTATCCGTTCGCAGATGCGAACTGCGACGGAAAGATCGATGCCGATGACATCGCGGAGGTCCAAAGGATCATCGACCGCACCGAAGGCATGACCCTGCACGTCGCTTGTTACAATTATTCGAATGAGAAATCCGTCGTGGACGTCACATACCCTCTGAAGAACATCGGGTTGTACGGGATGCACACGATCACCTCCACATTGTATTGCAACGCCGGATCCAAGGTCGTAGCCGTAGCGAACCCTTCGGGATCCAAGGCCGAATACCCCACGATGATGGCCTCTCTGTCCGGAGAATCCATCAGTTCGGGTATGGGTGCGAGCGCCAATGTTGACTGGCAGAAGTTCATGGAGATCGATGCGAAGACCCCGATCAGTGCTTTGTTCATCGATACCGCTTATGCAGGGAACATCTCCGCTACCACGATCAAGGATTTCAACAAAGCGGGCATACCCGTAC
>JAFPVN010000086.1 GCA_017395275.1 Candidatus Methanomethylophilaceae archaeon
GATATCCAAGAACTGCAGGAACATCTTCGGAATGTTCGGAGTGGAAGTACCCAATGAACCCGTCTTGGGCATCGAGGTATGCGATCTGAGATGTCTTGCAACTCCCAAGGGTTGAGTTACTTACACGCGCAGAATTTCGGTTTCAGGAATCATAAAAAGAGGCACAGACTACCTCGAGGCGTATACCACAGTGATGCTGGTAAAGGAAAACAATCCCTCCAGGAACAGCATTGCGGTGATGAAGAAGGCCCTTGACATCAGGCCGTCATTGAAGGATTTGATCGAGGAAGCGTGCTCACTCATCCTCACGGACTGCCGATCAAAAACTGTCAAAAGGATGTTTTAGGATCCAAATTTGTGATTTTTTCACAAATACGGTCACTAAAACCTTCGTAAAAGGCGTTTACTTCCTCTTCTTCCTCCTCAGGAGCTTCTTCGCCAGCGAGACCTTCAGGGTCTTGATCGCCGAAACGTCCGAGGGGTCTATGGACTGGAAGAACGCTAAATGCAAAGAAATGAAATCACCGAGGAGCATCGTTTTGAAAGTTCTCTCGAATGAGTTCTTTCCCGAGGTGGTGATCACATAGGGCGATAACCCCCTCTCCTTCAGCGTGTTGATGATGTTGTTGACGATGTCCTTCATCATCTTGGACTGGTTCCTGTCGGTGAGAAGTATCGGTTTCACCTTCTTCCCGCCGTCGTTGATCAGTCCGAGGATGTCGTTGTGATTCGTATCCGGCAGATGGCCGTCGAATGCCACGATCTTCGCGTTCTCGTTGAACTGCGCCCTCCATCTGGATGCGATGGCGTACATCTCCGGTATGGAATAGATGACGGGGAGATGACCGTAGAGTTCCAGCGCGATGTTCCTTGGGAGGCCGTCTATGGGGACGAGGTCCTCCATGTACTTGTTGAGCGCGGGGATGGATTTCAGGCACTCCTGCCTGATGTCCGGACCGCCGACGGATGCGATCACGTTGACCAGATACCCGATGGTATATCCGACGGCGTTGCGGGGCTGGATGCCCTCCTTGACGGTGACGACGGGGTTGTTGTGCTCCATGCACTTCTCCATGAGCTTCCCGCCCGAGGTGATGGCGACGATGGGGCATCCCCTCTCATGTGCCAGATCATAGGCGGAGAGGGTCTCCATGGTGTTCCCGGAGTAGCTGCTGACGATCATCAGCGTCTTATCGTTAATCCATCCGGGCAGCTCGGGGAAGCGTATGACGGTGACCGGTACCTTGGAAACCGGATAGAGGGAATCGGCGACGATGTCCCCGCCTATGGCGGAACCGCCCATACCCGAGATGACGATCCTGTCGAACTCCATCTGAGGGAGGCGCAGGTCCTGCTTGAGGGACCTCTCCAGATCGCCGACCATCATGGAGGTTTCGCGGATCATGTTGTGGGGATCGTATACCTCGACTTCGTCCGGCATTCACATCCCCCAGAACTTGTCTTCCTTCCTCTTGATCTCGATGGTCTCCTGAAGGGCCATCTTCTCGTCCTCGGTGAGCTCCAGCTTCTGGAACTCCTTCACGGAAGACTCTAGAATGTCTATGTAGAGGATGTCGTCCTCCTTGGCCTGGCGGCCGATGGTGACGTCGTCTATGGCGCAGGCGACCTCGTCGCCCTGGTTGGCCTCCTTGACTACGTCCTCTCCGTCGCGGAGACTGCGTATCTTACCGATCTGGCGTCCGTTCTCATCTAAGACTTTAAGATTCGCGCGGACGCGTCCCGCCAATACCCTGATTCCGACGATGGCAGGCTTGCTGGCGCGGAAGACGCAGTTGGGTATGATCTTGAACTTGGCCGGGAAGGGGAACTCCGCCCTCTTGTCGGCGTCGGTCTGCTTCTTGGTGCCGTCCAGCCATTCCTGGTACTCCTCTATTAATCTGTAAACAACATCGTTGGAGAACACCCTGACCTCGGGGTGGTTCTCCAGCTCGGCCTCGGCATCCTTGGAGATGTTGATCCCGAAGGCCAGGATAATCTTGTTTATCTGGTCGCCGTGCGTTGCGGCTATCTCTACGACGTCACGCCTGGTGAGTTCGCCCATGCCGTACTTCCTGATGGGGATCTCGGCGGCCTTGGCCTCGAATGCCAGCGCCTCCAGCGAACCGATGGCGTCCGCCTTGATCATGACGCCTGTGTCCTGGAGCTCGATCTTCACGGAGGACTCCTCGGTCATCTCGCTGATCGCGGGGTCCTTCTCGTTCTTGACGACGCGCAGAGGCGCTCCCGCGATGACGCCTTCCATGTTCTGGCATGACAATTTGATACCGGCGGCGGCGTGGAGCTCCTTGACGCGGTCGAACCTGTCGCGGGGATCCATGATCTCATCCAGCGGCTTGGGCTTGAGGATGGCCTTGACCTTGGTGATGACGGGTGCCCCCCTCGTCCCCAACGCGACGGTGTCGCCCTGCTTGAGGACTCCGGAGTAGAGGATCATATCGAGAGTCTTACCGAGACCCTTCTCCTCCTTTATCTCGAGGATGGTACCCCTTCCGGGCCCCTCCTCCTGCTTGAGCTGCTGCTCCAGGAACCTCTGTGCCAGACCTATGAGCATCAGAAGGAGATCGGGGATACCCTCTCCCTCCTTGGCGGAGATGGGGACCAATGCGACGGTCTTGGTGAAGTCCTCGATCCTGTCGTACCTGTCCGCATAGATGCCCTCGTTGGAGAGGTCTCCGATTATTGAATACAATTTCTCGTTGAACGCCGCGATGGTGTGCTCCTGCTGCGTCCTCTCCGACAGCACGAAGGCCCTACCTTCCTCGCACGACCATCCCTGGATGGTGTCTATCTTATTGAGAGCGATGATGAACGGCGTCTTATACTGTCTCAGAATCTTGATCGACTCGATGGTCTGGGGCATCAGCCCCTCCCTTATGTCTATGACAAGGACGGCGATATCGGCGAGGGACCCTCCCCTCGCCCTCAAAGTGATGAAGGAGTGGTGTCCGGGCGTGTCTATGAAGAGCAGGCCGGGCACGTCGAACCTCTTCTTCCCGATCAGGTTCCCGCAGACCTTGTAGATGTGGTCTATGGGCACCTCGGTGGCACCTATGTGCTGGGTGATGGCGACGGCCTCGCGGGCCTGCACCGATGTACCCCTGATGCGGTCGAGGAGTTTCGTCTTTCCGTGGTCGACATGACCCAGTACGCTGACTACCGGCTGCCTTATGGCCATATGGACACCTCTCCTTTGGGAATCTCAGTTAAGAGATAAAGGGTTTATTCGTAGGTCCACCTGTCGGCGGTCCTGTCGTAGGAGACGAGCTCCTCGGGCTTGAAGAAGATCTTGATCTCCCTCTCTGCGGACTCGACGGAGTCGGATCCGTGGATGATGTTGAGACCGGTGACCATTCCGTAGTCGCCCCTGATGGTTCCGGGTGCGGACTCGGCGGGGTTGGTCTTTCCCATCATGTTCCTGCAGATGGAGACTGCGTTCTCTCCCTCCCAGACCATGGCCAGCACGGGGCCGGACGTGATGTAGGAGATGAGGGAATCGTAGAACTTCTTTCCCTTGTGTTCGCCGTAGTGGTTCTCGGCGGTCTCCTTGGGGATGACCATCAGCTTCATAGCGATGAGCTTCAGTCCCTTCTTCTCGAAACGGGACACGATCTCCCCGCAGAGTCCCCTCTGGACCCCGTCGGGCTTGACCATGAGGTAGGTTCTCTCCATGATCATTCCTTCTTCTCGGCTGCCTTGAGGCGTGACTCTTTCTCAACGGCGAACTTCTCGGTCCAAGCGGTGGTCCTGGGGATCCTCTTGAGCTCGATCATGTTCTTGTAGCACTTGTTGGTGCAGAAGTTGAGGACGGTGCCGTCCTTCTTCACGAACATCTTTCCGGTGCCAGGCTCGATCTCGGCCCCACAGAATGAACAAATTTTCTTGTCTGCCATGGGAATCACCTCATTCCGAGCTTCCTTGCCTCTCTCGAGGTCTCACGGAGCATGAGGATGTCGCCCATCCTGACGGGCCCCATGATGTTCCTGGTGATGATCCTTCCCTTGTCGCGTCCCTCAAGAACACGGACCTTGACCTGGGTGGCCTCGCCGGTCATTCCCGTACGGCCGATGATCTCGACGACCTCGGACGGGATACTGTCTGCGTCTACCATTCAGATCACCTGATCAGTTCTTGAGTGCTTTCACTGCGGCTGCGATCTCGTCACAGACTGCCTTTCCCTTGCCGACGTCGGTGATCGCGACGGATGCGGTGGGCTTCTCGAGTCCGATGGAGTTTCCGAGCTCCGCCTTGCTGGGAACGTACACGTAGGGGACGTTCTTCTCGTCGCAGAGTGCGGGGATGTGTGCGAGGATCTCCGGGGGCTCGACGTCGGTGGCCATGATGACGATGGCTGCATCGCCGCGCTCGATGGCTTTGGTGACCTCGTTGGTTCCCTTCTTGATCTTTCCGCCGTCCCTTGCAAGCTCTGCGAGGGTGTAGGCTTTGTCCGACAGCTCTTTGGGTGTATCGAATTTAACGAATACTGACATTTCAATTACCTCTTTCAGGCTCCCGAAAGGAGCCCTCATCATTCATTGGCTCTGAAGAGCGAAGGGGACTAGATGTAAGGGATATAAAAAAGATTGTGATGGGGAGGGGAGTTTGGTTATGGGAAACTTTAACTCATTTTGATTATCATGAATTTGATGGTGGAAAACGTAGTATCTGCGTTGGACCACATCTTTTCAACGAACCTTTAAATCTTCACTTATCCCTTTCCCAAGCCAATGGGCATTGATCATAAAAAGTATCGGGGCGTGTACGAAGATTTCCTCAAAGAGTTCATCAAATTGATTGATAAGATGAATGATGTTAACAGTTTGATTTACAAAGCTTCAGAATCTAATGACAAGAAGAGAAGCAAGTATTACGGTGCAGCATATAAAAAACTGAAAGGGATCGCGTCTGAATACAATCTTCAAGCATTCGAGGGGCGCATATCGCATTTCGAATCGTCCGGATTCTTTGAACTTCTCGATGAACCCGCCTCTGAAGTTGAGTTGGTTGACATGAAACGTTCGTTGATTCAGGGGGAAGTTGAACCTTATGGCAAATTAGACAAATTACTGCTTAAGTTCACAAATATCGTCAAAAAATTGGATGAAGGGTGCGCAGAACTGTATGCCAAATATGAAAAAGCGAATAGATTACTCGGACCCAAAGGGGAATATGCAGTAAAAACCATCGAAGAAGAATTTCAGTATTACACGCATCACACGAGTTATCACCCCGAATATTATTTCATCAAAAATTACAAAAAGCCCCCTCTATTTGATGATGTAAGGCGGGAAATGGTTGAGTTTATGAATAGGGACTATAACAAATATGAACGGTACGCATTCCATTCATCGGGATATAGTTATTCTAGCTCTAGTTCATCCGGAACCAGTTCATCTGAATCAGCTATCGGAAGTGCAATAAGAGAGGCAAGAGAGAATAGAAAAAAACTTCGTGAAGAAGAAGCTGCAAGAGCAGATATTGCAAAAAGAGTGGCCGATGAACTTAAGAAATGATGAGAGAATCAAAATAAACTAATCTAGATCTGTGGTAAAAGTAATATCAGATATTACAAAAAGAATCGACTGTGTTCGATAATTCTCTGAAATAGGGTTCAGTAAGATTATTGCCTCTGAACACATACCAAAAAGTGCTGTTACCTTTCCGGAGGTAACGTACCCTTCCCCAAAAAAACAGGAACAAACAGCCAATTGAAGTGGCTGATTTGACGGTAAGTACGTCAGTCACAAGAAGATATTAAGATCTGGATATACCTCAACAAATAACCATACACATTGGGTTTGAATAGAATCATACCGAATCATTCACAAATCCCCCCATAGGATATACCTCAGCCATCTGAACGTTCCGGGCATGTCCTCGCCCACCGGGGCGTAGTACTCCTTGATCTTCACGGACAGGATCATCATCAGCAGCACGATGTAGAGCACACCCGTGGTTATGAAGATGTTAAAGTCGAACAGGTGTCCGAATCCTCCCATATCCGTGAAGAAGTAAGCGATCCACAACGGGACGATGAACGTGACGCATGACTTGGTCACCTTCTTCCACGATGCAGGCCTCTTCGATGCTATACCCAGCAGCGCACCCATGGTGGCTATCATCAGATACAGATCCAATCCTATCAGACCCATGGTCACCCATGAGGTTATCGGGACCTTCGTCAGATTATCTGGGTCTATCAGATAATCGGCGTAATCCGATATCATCTCGAAATTCATCGAAACGATCTTCAGACTGTAGCATGCGCACAGGACCATGACAAACAATTCCGCCAGGACCAGGACAATCGGCATCCTGTTCTCCTCTTTGATTGCCTCCCTCAACTGTTCTCTGATGGCGCGGCGCGAATTGCCGGAGAAAACTGAATTGATCTGCTGGACCGCTTCGGCATATCCCCCTTCCTCGAATCCTTCCGCGGAATCCGTAGCCACGTACTTCATCAGGTTCTCCTCATACGACCACTGGTTCTGCAGATGTGTGTTCATCACGCTCATGGACACCAATGCGCAATACATGGGATACAACCCAAGGGTCCCCACCGACAGGACGATCTTTCCCATCGTCGACTTATACCAGACGTGGCTGAGAGCGAACCGTCTGTTGGATATGACCATCATCGGCGAGTAGCAGTGACCTCTCGGCATACCGGAGAACCCGTTCTGTATGCTCTCTGTGAATGCCGCCTGCTCTTTCTCATGCCTACTCGGGAACCCGATGGTGCCGAAGACTGTCATCAGGTAGATAATCAGAAGCAGACAGATATCGATCACCTGTATCGAGAGGAACACGTTGGTGAACGAATCCCTCTCATCGGTGAAGGAGATCGTGTTGTCCAATATGATGTCGGATATCGTCTTCGCGATCTCGCCGGATGGAACATATCCATGCGCGACCATATCTGGCACATACAGCACCAATAGGATCATGGTGAACAGGAACATCAGGAAAAGCGCCACCATCGCAGGGACCCTTAGGATGAAACGCTCCTGCTTCCTGATCCTCTTGTCGATCTCCTCGGGTCTCGTCACATCGACGTTCCTCTCCCTGAGCATCCGCATCAACGACTTCCTCCAGGCGTAGTCGCGTCTGGAGTGGCTGTGCAGCCTGTCGTACATCCTGAACAGCACCACAGCTGCGACGAGGTACTGTATCAGCATCAGATCCAGTATCGCGGCCTCGTTGTAGTCGTTGATGACATCGAATCTCCCACCGACCGCGGCCATGATCTCCACGACGGCGAAGACTATCAGCGGCATGAACAGGATCAGCAGGGTCAGGGGGATGTGCATGATCAGATCTGTCTTGTCCCTCCTCTTGACGGAATCACAAAATCCGTCGATATGACGGAACACATCGAAACTGTCGGTCATTGCTGAACCCTCCTTTTCCTCTTCATAATGAGAGCATAGATCAACCCGCCCAATGTCCCGATGATTAACAGCGAGGCTCCGATCTCAATCTCATAGGGTATCCCCTCGCTCACGGACATGACCGAGACGTATGCCGATTGATATACCTTGAATGTGTATGTCATACCGGATTCCCCCGATTCCCTTGTCGAATCTAGCCTGTTGTAGTTCCCGTCTTCGTATATCTGGTATACCGAACGCTGGACCGACTGGGAATCCACGGTTATCGTGACTTCCATGCCGTCCTTCAGTTCGGGGCAGCCTTCCAGTATGACGTGGAACACATCGAACGCCCTGGACGCCGTATTCACATCGTTGGGAATGTCCTTGTTCTTCTCTATGGCCATACGATGGGGGGATCCGTTCAGCAGTTTGGAGTCGTCGTCGGATATAGTGACGACGCCGTTGACGAATCTCACGGTGAAACCGCTGGATATGTTCTTCCCGATGTATATCTCATTGAATACGGAATTCTTGAAGGTCTCTGTATCGAAGGTCGTGACTGAATCGGGCATCCTGTAGCTGTCCGTCACCTTCGCTTCGGGATAGTGAACGAGCACCGTCAGGTCCTTGGTGTATAGCACCCCGTCCACCGAGGTGTAGGCAGGGTTGGAGGGATCAACTGTGATCTCTACCAAAGATGTGCAGTTACCGAAGGCTTTCTCCCCTACGGAGGTCACCCCTGCTGGGACATGGATCGAGGTCAGTTGCGCGCATCCGAAAAACTTCCTCTCGCTGATCGAAGATATGCTGCTTCCCAGGGATATCGTTTTCAGCGATTCACCGAACCGGAATCCGTCCAGGGATGTCGGTCCGTTTCCAGTCCGTACCGTCTGCGTCTTATCGGAAGCGAACGCGTTCTCCCCACGGATGTGACGCTGTCAGGGAGTTCTATCGCCGTTATGCTGCATCCGTCGAATGCCTCTGCACCGATGGATGTCAGACCCTCGGGGAATGAAACGCTTGACAGCGATGCGCATCCCTTGAATGCCTTCGAACCTACATCCGTCACAGTATCCGGGAGGCCTATGCTCTTCAGCGATGCGCACCCTTCTAGGATGGAATCCGGTACGGTCGTGATTCCGTTGGCCCATACGGCCTCGGTCATGGCACCTTTGCTCAGATACCACGGTGTGTAGATGAAATAGCTGTCACCATGAGCTGTATCGCTCTGATCGTATTCATACCAGTCATCGCCAACCAGCGTTGTGAAGGTTATCCTGGATATTGACTTGCATCCGCTGAATGCGGGATAGGTGTTGGATGATACCGAATTCAGCGCAATCGGGATCGATAGCTCACTGAGACCGATACATCCGCTGAATGCGGACTGACCAATAGATGTGACATTGTTGGGTATCGCAACGCTTGCAAGCGAAGCGCATTCCTTGAATGCGTTGCGGCCTATCGATGTGAGGCTGTTGGGAAGGGATATCGATGTCAGAGCCGAACAGTTCTCGTACGTGCGGTCCGGTATTGCGGTCAATCCCTCATCGAGTATCACGGTCATGATGTTCTTCTTGCTGATCTGCCAGGGTGTATTGGTGTAGCTGGGCATAGAAATATCCGTGCCCGTGCTGTAGGGGTACCAGTCCCCACCGCCCAATGTGAGTCTCAGGTTTTCGATGTTCTCGCATCTCTTGAACGCAGGATTGCTGTTATCTCCGACAGCATTCAGGGAGACGGGGATTGTCAGATTGTTCAGGCCTACGCATCCCTCGAATGCGCATTTCCCGAGTCCGGTCATGTTGTCAGGCAGTACCACCTCCCTTAGGGATGCACATCCCGAGAACGTATAATCACCGATGTACGTGATGTTCTCGTGGAACTCCACGGTGGTGAAGTTGGATCCGCTCATATACCATGGCGTAAGGGCGTGGTATTTCGCTTTGTTATTGCCGTAATCCGTGTCATAATCAAACCCTATCCCTGTCGTCCCGGGGGTGAATATGACCTTGGTGATACCGGTGCATCTCCCGAACGCGGGATACATGTTGATATGGACCGTGTTGACATCTATGGGCAGCTGGAGCTGGGTGATACCGGTGCATGCTCTGAATGCCGCCGCTTCGATATACCTCACATTATCTGGAATGACCACGCTGGTAAGCTTCGAGCATCTGGCGAAGGAATCGTTGCCGATGGTCACGAGTTCCTGCGGGAATGTTATGGATGTCAGGGACGTACATCCGTCGAATGCATATCCGCCGATACGGCTTATGTTGTTGGACAGCGTCACATCGCTGAGCTTCACGCACTCCCTGAACGTCGAGTTGCCGATCTCCGTGATACCTTCGGACACGGTCAGCTTGACAAGACTGTTCTGACTGTAGAAGAACGGCGTCTTCCTGTAGTGGTTGTTGGTCGCAGGATCGGCCTCATTAGTGTACTGAGCGACGGATCTGTCGCCTATGGTGAGTTTCACCTCGGCAATGTTGACGCATCCGTAGAATGCGGGATTGCTATTGGAGACCACCGAGTTCAGGCTGGCTGGAATCTCAAGATATGTGATGCTCGAGCAGCCGCGGAATGCGCTCTCGCCCATATTGCGGACGGAATCCGGTACCACGACAGATGTCAGCTTGGAACATCCCTTGAATGCTGAGTCCCTGATACTGTTCAGGGGGACGTTGTCCGCATAGGTTACAGTTTGGAGTTCGGTGCAACCCTCGAATGCGGAGACCATGATATGATAGACGTTTTCAGCGATGTAAACGGAAGTCAGGGAAGTACAGTTCTTGAATGCCTCGTCACCTATCTCCGTGACCGTGTAGATGCCTTCGTTGTATTCCACGCTGCTGGGGACCTGCAACACTTGTATGGAATCGTCAACCGGCCCTGTAAGTTTCACATGTCCTGGGGTCTCCGAGGTGATCTCATAGCAAAGTCCATCCGATGCAAAGGTTACCCCTGTGGCATCGCTGTCATCACTCGTTATGCTGTTAACCATCATGATAACCAAAGTCAGAATAGCCAGACATAGGAAGGCAGATCTCATTATTCTGTATGTCGGGTTAGTATGTTCAAGAATGTCAGTGCAGATTTTTGGCCGCCCTTGTGTGAACATCGTATTCTCCCATATTGCCGCATTCTAGCGCATTAGATTCTCTTATCAACCTCTTCAAATAAAAACGTACACATGCCAGCGTCATCAAATGCGTAGGGTAAGGCTGTAATTCTTATTGTGCAAACTGCATTCAGTGATGACAGTTCTAAGTCATGAATCGGTAAGAAGATAGCCTTCCAGTAGTCCCGAAAGTTTAATGGAGGATACTTCCGGACGTTGACCACACTGCCTCATCTATAAATGGGATTCATTTCTGAGCATTACAACCCACGCGACCGATAGAATTCATCTACTATGGCGATTATCTGAACCTGGTCCGCCATGATGTGCTCAAAATTCTCGTCATCGAAGAATCCGGAACAGGGATACATCCAGTTGACTGATCCGCCGAACGCCGTACCCGCCTCCATGCCGTGTCCCTGCATCTCCTTGAACGCTTCCGACTGGAAGAACTCCGGGACAATCCCAAGCCCGTCCTTACCTCCGCGGACGACCATGGTCATGCAGTTCTCTGTTTCCTTCTTTTTAAAGTGCACGAGCGATACGCCGTACTCCACACCGTCTGGTACATCGGGCATCTTTACGGAATATCTGTTCAGCACTGAATCTAGCCGGTCACTTTCGAGGACGGTCAGCAATATGACGGTGTAATCGTCATCATCCTCGGAAATCTCCATGGGGATGTCATATTTTCTGGCTTTCCGCTCGATCATCGATATCCATTCATCCGTGGATGCCGGAGATCCATCAGAGAAACCCGTTGCCGGCTGCTCCTGGCGTAATGCCTCGTCCTTCCCTACCGTGATCCACTGACCGACCTCCTGGTCATCCTCGAAGAACCCTCTCCTAACCGTGTCCCTGTACTCCAGGGAGAACCAGCCGTTCTTCAGGCCGTTAGCCCAAACCCCCTGATACATCACTCCGTCGCGTATCTCCGCGCCAGCACCGTCCCGGATATCGTCGCGCCATTCGCCGACGTAGGAGAAATCGGAGGACTCGAACTGTCCGCATCCGTGGCGGACGTACCCGTCCTCCAGCTTGATGACTTCCCCCTTATAGATGCCGCCGTCGACCTTGATCCTCTTGGTTACGGGTTTGTACCTGTCAGTGAGAACGATCTTCCCGTCCACCACCCTGTAACGCGCCCTCACGTACCTCTTGTACGCATAGTATCTCCTGCTGCCCTTGGTGCAGAGCAGGAGGAACGTCAGTACTACGAACGGCATCGTGAGGATCAGGGAGAATGTGGCAGTATCCCCGTTGATGAAGAACGGGTCGAAGATCCCGCCGACCCCGTATGCTATCATCGAGCCGCTGAGCAGGACCATCGTCAAGAGATTGCATCTTCCGGCGAATATCAGGATTATGGAGATGACCAGCGCGGACATTATCCCTATATGGATCATGGCATCCTGCGAGAACCCGCTGTATCTCATACCTTCATTCAGAATCAAGTAATAGATGAAGAGCGAGAGCAGGATCATCACCGCGGAGAACACTGCAGCTCCGTTGGACGGTTTCTTCTCTGCCATCATACCGCCCTCCTTTCAATCTTGTTGATAACATCCGTGTGGCTGGAATAGGCCGCCCACGGGGCCGATGAGGATCCCCAGATATCAGGATTGTCGCAATATGTACGGATATCCCACAGGATCCTATCGTTGGACAGCAATATGCGGTTGTACTTGTTGAGATCCAGTTTCCTTCTGATGAGACGGACTATGAACATCATGGGGGACAGTTCGAGGATGAACGACCCTATGAACACGAATGCCATCATCTTGGACATGAATCCGATGACGTTCATCGTGCTGAGCTGATGCGTATAGGTGTGTTCGTCCGCCACATAGCCTATGGTCCTGTTGTAGTTGTCCTCGACGTAGTTGTCGGACTTCACGCGGGCGACATCGTTGCCGTATGCATCCCTGATCCTGTTCTCCTTGTCGATATGCATGCCTGTGCTCTTCCCGTCGGGATCATTGATCCTGCGGGAACCGTCGATCTTGTATATCACATACCCGTTGAGGTCGCGGATGTTGTATACCGTGACATCGACGAACAGCGCGCGGACATCGACATCCAACCCCATGGTGCGCCACATCCAGGAGAAGACCCTGAAGAGGAGCTTGTGGTTTGGAAGAAACAGCATCAGCACGAATCCGACAACGAACCACTGGGGCGCGAATTTGATTATCGCGACGAATACGGCAATCCCCACGATTAACAGAAGGAACATCCTCTTTATCTCGGAATATAGGCCGATACGGGCGTTGATCAGCGTCTGATTCTCGTTGAGTATCTCCCTGCGCATGCAGTCCGGACAGTAGACGCTGTCATCGACGGTCACGGCGCATTTCCTGCAGACAGATGCCCCGCAGGTCCTGCACGGTCCCGTATTGTCGCCACTCTCGTGCAAGTAGCATGCGGTCATTGCTCTCCCTCCCTTTTCTCCGGAGGGACGTACCCGCGGCGGAACGATCTGTTGAATATCAACACTACCAGAAGGAAGAATGCACCGACCCCCAATACAGCAAGGAATATCGGGTGGGGTTCGGTCTCCTTCGCGACCCCCCTCAGATTGCCTTGGAACTCCACCACTGCTGTCTGGCGTCCGTCCTCCTCGACGGTCTCGGTCCTTACACCGTTGGATTCGATGACCCATGTACCTTCCTTCATCTTCTCCGGGTTTCCTATCAGTTTGACCTTGAACGGAGCGATGCTCGAGTCCAACCTCATCTCTTCGTTGAAACCGATGCATTTATCGTCTTCCCACGAACTGGAACCGCCACTGGATGAGTAATCTATATACTGATCGTCCCCGACGGGACATTCCAGCAGTATCATACTGAAGCATCCCGCTTTGCCGATGTGCACCTGTATACCGCAATCCAGACACATCCTGATGATCTTGCCTTTAATATGATATGAGGACACCGCTATGCTGTAACCGTCGTCGATCAGCTGTTTCATCAGAAGCACCTTAGCCTCTGGATCGTCGTCATAGTAGGGGAATTCATACGAGAAATAACCGTCCTTCGGCTGTACGGCATCCAACCGCGTATTGGCCTCAATCCTCGCTTCCTCTCCGACGAGGTACGCCCTCCCATTCTCATGATAGTCGTATGTATGCTCCTGCCACCCTACCGTACCATCGTGCTTGGGCATAGTTATGGGGGCACTAAGGGATTCCATGATCCTCTTCTCCACCAGCTGGTTGTTGCAGTAGAAGTAGATGTATCCCGCAACTACCGTGACGGTGCAAGTGTCCGTATGGCCCCCGTCATTGGTCGTTACCGTAATGACGGCATCTCCGCAGTTCCAGGTGGAGAACTCGAAGTGATCGTAATACTCATGAACGACCACCACGGAGGTGTTGCTGCTGGTAATTGTCACTGTCTTGTCAGTGGCATTTTCAGGAAGGACGGTGTAGTACAGCCTGAAGTTGTGATCCCAATCCTGGACGACCTCGGTTTCGGCTTTTTCGAAATGGACACTGTCGACAGGGACATCTGCATAGGAATCGTCGAGCTGGGAGATCATCGAGATGAACACGATGACGAACAGGAATGCCATCAAACATCTGAGGAACTTCATCTTATCACATGTGCATATTGATGTCTAATCGCGATAACATAATCATCCAACTATTTGTACGTAGACCATAGGAATGCTGGATGTGAGTGTGGGAGGATGTTTATGTCTGCCCGGGC
>JAFPVN010000087.1 GCA_017395275.1 Candidatus Methanomethylophilaceae archaeon
GATATCCAAGAACTGCAGGAACATCTTCGGAATGTTCGGAGTGGAAGTACCCAATGAACCCGTCTTGGGCATCGAGGTATGCGATCTGAGATGTCTTGCAACTCCCAAGGGTTGAGTTACTTACACGCGCAGAATTTCGGTATGAAATTTGATTTTTGTCGTAAAAATACATATAATCACGCAGATATCGTCAACATGCCACAGACGAGCATCACGTTGAGGATCGATCTGGAGGACGACATCTATGAGCAGGTCGTATGAAGCATTCATGAGGCTGGATACCAGCAGGTATCTGGGTGAGTTCGTTGGCATGTGCGACGGGAAGCTGGTAGCACATTCAAAGTCCTTCGACGAGGTATACGAGGCCACCAAGAAGGCCTGCGGCAGCAGATACGTTCCATTCATCTCGCAGGTGCTCCCTGCCGAATGCGTTATCGTGTAGATTTTCCTTCCTTGCCCTTCCTGTGGTCGCGTATCTCTTCGTCAATGTCCTCCAAAGTGATCCCTGAGGGTCCCGAATCGGACATGCGGTGCAATGCTTCGATAGCCTCGTCCTTGCCGTCCGCCAGCGGGAATCTGGACTCCAGGTCCCTGTAGCATTCCAGGAGGGTCCTGAGGAAGTACCTGATGAAGGGGAAATAAGTCCATCTGTTGTCGATCCATCCTTCGGAGGACTCGCGGAGCGAACCGTAGTATCCGGGTTTGGTCAGGGAGATGTGCTCGTCCATTGATACGTATCTGCAGACATCAATACCTTCCCGGTAGAGCAGCAGCATGGTCAGAAGCCTGGACGTCCTTCCGTTCCCGTCGATGAACGGGTGGATGCAGAGGAAGTCCAGTATGACGCAGGGTATGTACAGCAGAGGTTCGTAGCCTTGGGTGGACAGCTCCGCATAGGCTTGGCAGAGCTGTTCCATGTGGTATTCCGTCTCCTCCGCCGGCACGGGTTCGAAGACGATATGCCTCCTTCCGAAGCGATCTATGCTGACGATCACGTTGTCCACGTCCTTGAAGGAACCCCCGCCGTAATCCGTGAGGTCCAGCAGGGAATGCAGATGGAGGATCATCCCGCATTCGAACTTCAGGCCGTTGGCGTTGGTATTGATGAGATCCAGCGCTTCGCTGTAACCCGCGATCTCCTGTTCGGAATCGTTCCACGGGTATTCGCCGTGCTCGACGATCTTCTCGATGCGGTCATCGGGCGCTATGATGCCCTCTATCTCGTTGGAGTACTTCACGGAAGCCAATCTTGCTATGCACTCCAGGCGGCCGTAGTCCTGCCTGCAGTTCGCACGGCGGGCGTCCTCCCTGGAACGGATTTCCTTTATGTCGATCATTAGTCTGGCGATGTCTGGAGGTATGTCCCCCAGGATCTCTGAGTAGTCGAATCTGTGCATGGTATCATCTTGGTATATCTTGATTGTCTGGTGTTGGGTTTGTATTGGTTGACGATGGAATCGCGATGTTATGGCCTGAGTTCATCCAGTCTTCTGGCGACGGCACCCAGTCTAAGCTCCGTGTTCTCTACGAGCAGATGTACGCGGTCGAACACCTTTCCAAGCCTGCAGTGGCTGACATCCGAATACGTTATCTCCGCTACCTTGACGTTCTTGTGCATAAGGATGTATTTCGTCTCGTTTTCCATGTTCATCACGTCACATGTATTGTTCGAGGGCAGTGGATCATCATTTTTCATGAGAGACGGCAGGCGCGGATGCTGCAAGACATCATCATATTGCCCGGTTTCCGTCAGTGCACGCATCGTTCCCTGCTCTCCTCCACAAGGCATTCAATCAATGAATCATTGTATATCGGAGTAATGCCCACCGGTCTCATTCAGTCCTGCGAATCTTTCGACATCCTTTGCTTGTTCCGCAATCGATTGCGAGGTATCCAGATATATTGTGGGGATGCCCTCGCAGTTCGATTTGAACAGTTCCGAGGAGAGATATCTTGAAACGGTTCTGATTAATTCCTCATCGGAATCGGAGAAGGGGAACGGAATCCCGTCATACTTCCCCTCACGGATCCTGGAGATGCATACATCTGCCAGGGTATCCATCACCACGATGT
Organism: Candidatus Methanomethylophilaceae archaeon; assembly: GCA_017395275.1. Taxonomy (GTDB): domain Archaea; phylum Thermoplasmatota; class Thermoplasmata; order Methanomassiliicoccales; family Methanomethylophilaceae; genus SIG5. The sequence goes on from JAFPVN010000087.1 coordinate 2,074, forward strand.
ACTGAGGTCTGTAACGGAAATCCGCTAGGTACATGGCAACGAATTTTCCTGCTCCCGAACACTCGAAGAATCCCCCGGATGTCATGGAGTCCCAGAAAGCGATCTGGGAGTGCGCCTCACCCCTCAACGTTCCGTCTCCGCATCTTCTTCTGAAATCGTCAATGCAGAAGTTCGGATAATCTGGATGCATCTCTGCAAGGGTCCTGCGAAGTGTGGTTTTACCTGAATTCGGAGGTCCGAATATATGTATGATCTTCCGTTCCGCGGTCGAAATCTTCGTGTCAGTAGGATTATTGATGGTGGGAGTCAGATCTTCCACGGCCCCTTGTCCGATGGTGTTTTCAGTTTCCGAAACACCTGTAAATCCGTCGGAAGGCGTCATCCCATCCCTCTTTCCACCAGGCATCCCAGCATTTCTTTTATGATTTCGAGTTTTCCGTCGATCTCCCGCAGAAGTTCTTCTATGGGTACACTGGGAAGGACGGCCTCTTCCCGCGTGTAGTCGACCGTGATCTCCCTCCATACAGCAGTATCCACCGCAATCATGCAATTCTCGTAAGTCGTGTATCCTTCGGGAGCTTTCCGGTTGTTCTCCGCCTCCTTATCATATTCGGCCGAGGCCGTATAGTGCGGCATGGTACCATGCGGAACAAACGCGCCCTCCTGTATCCAGTTCTCGTCGCATTCCCCTTGGCTCCAAATCGAGAAGTGAATCCGGTACACCCCTAGGTCATCACTGAGCCAGCCGATGATGTCCCATGTGTCGGGCTGGCGGTTGACCACGAAGTAGAGGAGGTACGTCTCCGCCTTCGTACCTGGGACCAGACTGTCCGCTGAGGCCCATACAATCCGCGGCCTGCGCAATGTGCATTTATCGTCCCACCCCTTTTGTTTCCAGGCTTCGAGCATCCGTTCGTATGCCAGTTTATCGCATTCTATGACGTGAACGATGTAGTACGACATCTTCTCACCATCCGCGCATCTTCTCCTGGATGCGATTGTATTCCTCATCCGCAGGTTTTCCGAGACTTTCCCAGATCATCTGTCTTACCGAGTCTTTGATGGAATCGACGGCCAGTTCTGTGAGATCCCC
>JAFPVN010000088.1 GCA_017395275.1 Candidatus Methanomethylophilaceae archaeon
CATCCCGTGAATACCTGGTTCCCGACGTATCTCACAGAGGCCGGCACCGTCAGATGCTCCATCCCGCAGTACGCGAAGGCCCAGTCATCGATCCTCACCAGGCCCTCTCCCATCACCACGTCCACGAGGTTACGGCAATTGTGGAATGCGCTGCTACCGATCTCGAGGATGCTATCAGACAGCACTACCCTCTCTAACGAATTGCAATTGAAGAAGGCGGCGGGAGAGATGACGGTCATGGTCGAAGGGAACGTTACCTCCTTGAGGTTCTCCGCTCCGCTGAACGCCATGCGTTCCAGGGATGTCGTGCCCTCGTATAACTCGATGGACTCGTCTGGTCTGTTGCAAGGGTATGTATGGAGTCTTACGTCCGAACCATCAATCGAGAAGAGCATCCCGCGCCTGGCCTCGTATTTCCCGTTGCCATCATAGAAGCGCTCCAGATTCGTGCAGTATGAGAACGCCCCGGCGCCGATGTACTTGAGGAACAGGTTGACCGTGAATGTCCTGAGCCCTGAGCCGGTGAACGCCTCTTCCTCTATGTACACCAGTTCCTCCGGCATATCCAACTGGGTCAGGGATGTGCAATCACTGAATGCGCTTCTCCCAATCATGCGTACGGAGGGAGGGAGAGTGTTGCCGCCGGTGGTGGCGTTCACATGGGCCAATTCGCTGCAACCCGCGAAGGCGTAGTTCGGTATTAGGTAGATCGTGTTGGGGAGCCAGACGCTGGCCAGGGATTTGGAATCCTCGAAGCAATTGTCCGCCAGGGCGCTGACGGATGCGGGGATAACGAATGCCGGAAGATCCTTCGCCGACGGGTACTTTATCAGCAAGGCCATGGCCTCGTCGTAGAGGATGCCGTCATCGGAGCAGTAGGCCAGATTGTCCTGATCCACATCGATCTCCCTCAGCGTGGGGCTGTTGAAGGCGCCGGCCTCTATCTCCGTCACCGTGCTCGGAACCGAAATGCGCTCGGACTCGTTGCATATGAAGTTGACCGCGATGGTAACGACCTCGTAGGACACGCCCTCGTACTCGACCACCGGGGGGATGACGATGTCCGTCTCCGTGCTGAAGCATTGGTTGGCCGCGACGATGCCCTCTTCCTTCACCACGTAGGATATCCCGTCTATCTCGAACTCCCATACCTCCGGGTCATCGTCATCGCCATCATCGGCGCTGCTCTGCGGGGCTGCTAGAATCGCGAGAGCTACGACAGCGAACGAGATGATCCAACGCAGTTTCACGCTGGTGTGGTATACCAACAATCTATAAATGGATGGAGATGGCAACTGGAGCCGCATCCGCCGCATGGTCGGAACCAGTATCCCGATTACGCGCTGGACAGAAGATGCCTAGCGGCTGATGCTTTCTGCGGACGGGAGCAGATCATCCGACTACGCCATCCTGTCGAGCACCGTCGGAGAATGCATGCGGCCCGGGGCCCGTCCTTCGGAAAGGACCGCCGCCTGCGCCTCTTGTCCGCGGCGGTCATGATTGGACCCTCGCATCCAATCTCGATAAAAATATTGATTACACAATGTTACTTAGTAACATAATTATACTCAGCGTCCCCTTCCCATATCCATGGTCCAGGAACCCCGCTTCAACTGCGCCCTCGATGCCGCCATGTCGGTGATAGAGGGACGGTGGAAGCCGACGATAATCTGCCTGCTCGCCCAGAACGGGAGCATGAGG
>JAFPVN010000005.1 GCA_017395275.1 Candidatus Methanomethylophilaceae archaeon
GGGCTCTCCGATGGAGTGCGCCGCTACGACTCCCGCGGGCTCGTGGGGCACCATCTGGCACTTCTCGTACATGTCGTATGCCTTGACGATGAGCGCCCTGTACTTCTCCTCGGGGATCTCCTTGTAGTTCTTGTCGAGACGGTCGGCGATGTCCTTGATGACCTTCTCGGGGAGCTCGGGGTGAGCGTCCGCATCCTCGCCGTAGCGTTCAGCGTGGACCTCGTCCCTGATCCCCTCGAGCTTGATCTGGAGGTCGCTCTTCTTGGGGTTCTTGTCGACGTACTCGAACGTGATTGCGGGCTCGTCCGCCTTGACGGTGGCGGCGGGCTTCTTGTCGCTCGTCTTCTTTCCCTTGGCGGCGTTGAAGACCATGTTTGCGTCCTCCTCGCCGAGTCCGGCCTCGATGAGTCCGGCGACACCGACCTTGGTGATCTTGGTGAGCGACTCCATGTTCATGTCGTCGACGACCTTGTCAACGAGCTCGGGAGCGATTCCTCTCTCCGTCAGCTTTGTCTTGGTTATTTTAGTGGATACCATTTCACTCACCCTCGAAATCTCCGTCGGAGTCTCCCTCGTATTCCATTCCCTCGTCGTCGTCGCTGTCGGAGTCTATGCTGTCACCCTCGTGGTTGGCATAGTCCTCTCCGACGACTCCTCCGTCGAACCTGAGGTACTCGTCTCCGAGGTCTCCCAGGACCTCCGTGAACAGGTCGTCGTAGTCGACGATCTTCCCGGCGACGGCCTTGGCGGGATCGACCCCGTCCTCTCCGTACCTGAACTGGATGATGCAGTCGTTGGCGTCCTTAATGGAACCGTCGTCCATGAGGCTGAGGTCCTCGAGTGCCGAGATCAGCCTCCTCTGCATGTAACCCGATCTGGATGTACGGACCGCGGTATCGACCAGTCCTTCCCTTCCTCCCATCGCGTGGAAGAAGAACTCGGCCGGAGAGAGTCCGGTCTTGTAGGAGTTGGTGACGAATCCCTTGGCGTACGCACCGAGGTCGTTGGGCTCGAAGTGGGGGAGGGTCCTGTAGTGGTAACCTCTCCTCAGCCTCTCGTTACGGACGGTCTGCTGTCCGACGCATCCTGCCATCTGGGACAGGTTCAGCATCGAACCGCGGGCTCCGGACTTGGCCATGATGACCGCGGGATTCTGCATACCGAGGTGCTCCCCTGCGATGCGTCCCGCGTTGTCACGGGCGTCTCCCAGCTTGTTCTGGACCTGGGCCTCGAGGGTCTCCTCGAGGGAGCGTCCGGGCATCTGGTTGAGGGTCCCGTCCCTGTAGGACTGGATGAGGTCCTCCACGTCCGCGACGCACTTGTCGTTGTAGTCGCGGATCTCGGACCTTGCCTGCTCGGGGATGTCCTCGTCGTCGATACCGGTGCTGAACCCGTGGTTCATGATGGTACCGAGGGCGAGCCTGGTGACCTGGTTGATGAACTTCCTCGCCCTGTCCGCTCCGTAGTCACGGGCGACCTTGTCGAGGATCTTTCCCTTGCTGTTACCGATTCCCTTGACGTCGATGGTTCCCATGAGAAGCTGTCCGTTACGGATCTTGACGTACGCGTCGAAGGGACAGTTCTCCTTCTGGCATCCGCCCTTGCATCCGTGGCAGATGGCGGCCTTGAACGTGGTGTTCAGGTCCTTGGGCAGGATGGTGGAGAAGAGCTGCCTTCCGGTCCAGTACTCCTCGCCGTTCTCGTCGATCATGGGCTCGGGGATCTCGATTCCTCCGATCTCGTCCCTCTTCTCGGCTTCCTCGTCGGGGTTGACGTTGTCGATCTTGGTGAGGATGTTCATTGCCTCGAACCTGTCGAACCTGGGGTTCTCGTGCGTCAGGAAGTAAGCGCCGGTGATGTGGTCGTGGATGGCTCCGATGATGGGGCCCCCGTACCTGGGCGACAGGATGTGCTCCTGGACCTGCATGATGATGCGAGCCTCTGCCCTCGCCTCCTCGCTCTGGAGGACGTGGAGGTTCATCTCGTCTCCGTCGAAGTCGGCGTTGTACGGGGGACAGACGCACAGGTTGAACCTGAAGGTCTTGCCGGGCATGATCCTGACCCTGTGGGCCATCATGGACATCCTGTGCAGCGAAGGCTGCCTGTTGAAGAGAACGACATCTCCGTCCACGAGCTGGCGCTCGATGACGTAACCGATGTTGAGGTTCTCGGCCTGGAACTCCACGTTGGTGTCCATGATCTTGATCCTGCGTCCGTCGGTCTTGATGACGTAGTTCACTCCGGGGATGTAGTCCTCGTCCATGTTGACGTCGTTCTTGTGGCGGCGCATGTACTCGTCGGCGGCTTCCCTGTCGTAGTACTCCTTGCCCTCTTCGTCCTTCTTGAGGAACTTCCCGAATGCGACGGGACCCCTCATGATCATGGCGCGCATGTACTCGATGTTGTTCTCGTTCACGCACACTGGCACAGTGAGCTCCCTCGCGGCGGCGACGGGCACTCCCACCTCGTTGATGGAGAGGAGCGGGTCGGGCGAGATGACGGTACGGGCGCTGAAGTTGACACGCTTACCGGACAGGTTGGATCTGAAACGTCCCTCCTTACCCTTCAGCCTCTGGGTCAGTGTCTTCAGCGGGCGTCCGGACCTGTGCCTCGCGGGCGGGATTCCGGGTACCTGGTTGTCGAAGTACGTGGTGACGTGGTACTGAAGGAGCTCCCAGAGGTCCTCGACGATCAGCAGGGGTGCTCCCTGGTCGCGGTTCTCCCTGAGCCTCTGGTTGATACGTATGATATCAACAAGCTTGTGGGTCAGGTCGTCCTCGGACCTGTCGTCGGACTCCAGCCTGATGGAAGGACGTACGGTGACAGGGGGGACGGGCAGTGCCTGGAGCACCATCCATTCGGGCCTGCATGCCTTGGGGTCGAATCCCAGGATCGCGGCGTCCTCGTCGGGGATCCTCTCGAGCCACTCCCTGACGTCGTTTGCGGACATCTTGATCATGTTGTTCTTCTCGTCCTTCTTCTCCTCCTTCTCCTTCTCGTCGGGCTCGCGGTGGAAGGTGGTGGGCTTGTCCAGCTTGATCATGAGGGCCTTCTTTCCGCAGTAGGGGCAGTAGAAGTCCTTGTCGGACTGTACCTTCTTGGCTACCAGCTTGGCGGTCTCCTTGACGTACTGGTTGATATCGTCGGAGTCCCCTCCGAGGGCCTTGACGCTCTCGAGGAACTTGTTACGCTTGTCCTTCTCGGCCTCGGTGAGCATCAGCTTACCGCAGTACTTGCAGGTACACCTGAGGAGCATCTCGATCTCCTTGATGAAACCGACGTGGATGATGGGCCTGGCGAGGTCGATGTGACCGAAGTGTCCGGGACACTCGTCGGTCCTGCGGAAACAGGTTGCGCACCTGAGCTCGCGCTCCACGACTCCCATGTGGCGGTCCATGAGACCTCCGTCGATGGGGCGTCCCTCGTCGTCGTAGGTGTCGGCGGTGATGACCTTCACCGCGGACATCTTCCTGATCTCCTCGGGGGACAGGGTGGCGAACCTGATGCCGTTGATCCTCTTCGAAATTCCGTCTGAATAGATCATCTAGATTCCTCCAGCTGAAGTCTCATGGCCACACCCATCGACAGAAGCTCGTCCATGAGGAGCTTGAATGCGTAGGATGTCTGTATGGGACTGATCATGTTGTTGTTCTTGCACACGGGGCAGTAGAAGCTGCCGGACCTGTCCGCGATGGCGACATGACCGCAGTCGGGGTTGCCGCACACGTGGAGCGTGGTACCGTCGGACTCGTCCAGCAGACGGTCCTTGATGACCATGGCCGCACCGTGACCGGTGAGGGTATCCCTCTCCATCTCTCCGAACCTGAGACCTCCCTGCCTGGAACGTCCCTCGGTGGGCTGACGGGTGAGGACCTGGACGGGTCCGCGCGACCTGCAGTGCATCTTTCCGCTGACCATGTGGTGCAGCTTCTCGTAGAAGATGACTCCTGTGTATATGTCGACGGAGATCTTGCGTCCGGTGGTACCGTCGAACATGACCTCCTTTCCGGTGTTCTTGAATCCGTTCCTGACGAGACCGTCGCGGATGGACTTCTCCCTCTCTCCGGAGAAGACGGTACCGTCGATGGTGCGTCCCTCCATCGCTCCGACCTTACCTCCGATCATCTCGAGGACGTGTGCGATGGTCATACGCGAGGGTATTCCGTGGGGGTTGACCACGATGTCGGGTGTGATACCGTCGATGGTGAAGGGCATGTCCTGCTGGGGCACGAGGCGTCCGACGACTCCCTTCTGACCGTGCCTGGAACAGAACTTGTCTCCGAGCTCGGGAATCCTCTGGTCCCTGACCTTGACCCTGACGAGCCTGGTTCCGTTCTCGGTCTTGGTGATCATGACCGAGTCCACATAACCGGTCTCTCCCGCCCTGACGGTCGAGGAGGTCTCCCTCCTCTTCACGCTCTGCAGGTAGGAGTCCTGGGGTCCTCCCTCGTCGCTGTTGAAGTGCGGGGGCGAGGTCTTTCCGACCAGGACGGTCATTCCGCGGACCTCGGACTCGGGCGGGATGATTCCGTCCTCGTCGAGGAGCCTGTATGCGTCCTCGGGGCGCACTCCCTCCACATCGGGCGAGGGGATCTCGATCTTGTCCTCGATTCCGTTGGGGTACCTGCGCTCCTCGATGCGGTATGTCCTCATGAAGGTGGAGCGTCCCAGTCCGCGCTGGACCGAGCTCTTGTTCATGACGATCGAATCCTCAATGTTGTATCCGTGGAAGGACATGACCGCAATACAGAAGTTCTGTCCTGCGGGCTTGTGGTTGTATCCCACGTATTCCATGCTCTGGGTCTGCACCATCGGCTTCTGCGGGTAGTGCAGGAGGTGTCCGCGGGTGTCGGGCCTGGTGCGGTAGTTGGCCGCGGGCACTCCCAGAGCCTGCTTGGCCATGGCCGCACCCAGCGTCACACGGGGTGCGGAGTTGTGCTCGGGGTACGGGACCAGACCGGAGGCGATACCGATGATGACCATCGGGTCCACCTCCATGTGGGTGTGGTCCTTGGTGAGCTTGCTGGGGACGTGCATGATGCCGTCGCACGATTTGCACTTGAGCTCGATGTCGCCGTCCACGCCGGGGTTGACCCAGTCGACGTCGGCCACGGAGAGCGTCTTGTGGCAGCAGGGGCAGACGTCTGGCACATCGTAAGCGTCGATTGCGACGTACGTGTCCTCCTCTTCCTCTGCGTCGACCCACTCGATGATTCCCTCCCTGAAGAGCTCGTCCCAGGTGATCTTGTCCTCGCGGATTCCGTCGAGGTGCTTCTTGGACAGGACGGTCTTGCCGTTCTTCACGATGAGCAGCGGGCGTCTGAGACGTCCCTCGTCGCTGTTGATGAGGATCTCGTCCATCTCCCTGTCGTAGCGGATGTTGATCTCGGGGTCCAGCAGACCGCATCTCCTCCTCTCGCGCACTTCCGACACGAACTTCTCGGGATCGTTGAAGGTTCCGATGAGCCCTCCGTTCAGGAAGATACGGGTTCCGGAGCTGATGTTGTTCTCGGTCACGTTGAAGTCCCTGCTGAACAGCCACTTGAGGTAGTTCTCGTCGAATCCGTTGGAGACGTCGATGATCAGGGCCGCGTTCTTAACCAGACCGCAGTTCTGTCCCTCGGGGGTCTCGGACGGGCACAGTCTTCCCCACTGAGTGGGGTGAAGGTCACGGGCCTCGAAGTGGGGCTGGCTCCTGGTGAGCGAGGAGGTGATCCTCCTGAGGTGCGACATGGCCGACATGTTGGTGGTCCTGTCGAGGAGCTGGGAGACTCCGGCGCGTCCTCCGACCCAGTTTCCTGTGGCCAGGGAGTGGATGAGCTTGTTGGTCAGGATCTCGGGCCTGATCGACGACTCCACGATTCCGTTGAGTCCCTTGTTTCCGTTCTTCTTGTCTCCGCTCTTGGTCTTGACCAGACGCTTCTCGACCTGGTACTTCAGGTCCTTCATGAGCGAGTTGAAGCTGTTCCTGAAGAGGTCCTCCATGAGGTCCCCGGAGAGGTTCAGCCTCTTGTTGGCGTAGTGGTCCTTGTCGTCGACACCTCTCTTCTCCAGAGCGACCTCGAGGACGGAACGCGCGACACGGCCAAGGTAGATTGCCTTCTTCATACGGTCCGCGGGGGTGTTGCCGAGGTGGGGGAGCAGGCTGTGGTCGAGGATGCTCTCGACCTTCTTGACCCTGTACTCCTTCGCCTGACCCTGTGCGAGGGTCCTCTCGAGGTATGCGAAGGCGTCGGCGGTGGTCGCGAATCCGTTGGGCAGGTAGAAGTCCTTGTCGGATGCCCTGGCTATGTTCGCGTAGACGATGTTGGCCATCCTCTCGTCGGACACGATGGTCTGGAAGATCTCCTGGTCCGACTCCATTCCCAGCGCCTTCATGAGGGCGATGAGGAGGATGCTGTTGCCGGCGGATGCCAACTGTACGGTGAGGACGTCGTCCTTGTACTTCGATTTGCTGTCCTGCTTCTTCTCGATGACGGCGAGGGAACGGAATCCGTCCTTCTGCGAGAAGACCTTTGCGAGGACCGAGTCGGCCTCTCCCTTCTTGCTGCACTCCACGAGCACTCTGTTGGGTGCGAGGTCCTCGAACGTGATGAGTACCCTCTCGGTACCTCCGACGATGAAGTATCCTCCGGGGTCCCTGGGGTCCTCCTTCTGCTCGCGGAGGTAGTTGTCGTACTCCTCGTCGGTGAGGTTCTCGAGCTGGAGCCTGCTTGCGACGACGGCCCTGTCGAGGCTGCATCCCCTGGACTTGACCATCATGGGGAGATCGCAGACCTTGACGCGCTCGGTGAAGAGCTCGGTCGCGGTGTCGACGGACTGGTCGTCAGTCTCCGCCTCGTAGACGGTGAAGTCGACGAACACGGGCGAGCAGTAGTTGAGGTTCCTGAGCCTTGCCTCCATGGGGGTGAGGGGGGTCTCGGAACCGTCGGCCTCGGTGACGACCGGGCCGAGGTATCTGTTCTGGTCGAACGAATCGGGCTTTCCGACGTGGATGGTCGGGGGGGACTGGACCTCGATCTTCCCGTCCGAACCTCTGCTCCTTCCTACGCGTATGATCAGGTGTCTTCCGTCACGGCTGTCCTTGTCGACGTCGATCCTGATGATACCGTGATCGGTACCGTCGTTCTGGACGGATACGTCGTCGACGATCCTCTGCATCCTGCTGTTGGGGTTGTCTTCCGTAGCGAGGAAGTCGTTGAAGGACGCGACGTGGTGGTTGACGATGTTGTGACCCTTGAAATAAAGATTAACTAGATCCCTCATCGAATCCCTCCACTTTCCACTTGTTCATCTTCTCTGCGAACCTGTCTTTGTACTCTCCGCCGCCGATCACCAGTCTGTAAGCCACGAATTCCTCCGCAGTCTTACTCTTCCTGACGACCTTGATGACGCTACCCTCCTTGATGGGTCCGACCTTATTCCCGTTCTCGTCGAAGGACTGCTCGAGAGCAAGGATCGCCGCGTCATCCTTCCTGATCTTGGGGAGCTTGCTGCGGTCCACGCCGAGATGTTCGAGGACCTTGACTGCCTCCTCCTCCGTCAGGAGCTTGTGCTCGGGCACGAGGTCGTGCGAGAGGACATTAAATTTTTCCGATACCAAGTACTTCACCTACAAAAAACCCCGATGCTGGCCACCGAGAAGCCCATTTCCTGAGTAATCTCATGAAATTCCATTCGTTTCCCTCATACTTGATCTTGTTTTCCGATCGCTCATGAAGTCTACCAACTGCGGGCCTGAGGGGATTCGAACCCCTGACCACCTGATTAAAAGTCAGATGCTCTACCTAGCTGAGCTACAGGCCCTTGATAGCTTAAGCAAAAGGGTGACAATCCGTTATCCTATATAATAGGATTGGTCAGCTCACGCCCGAAAATGCGGATGCGTGCGTGTTTTTCCCGTATTATTAACATAAATATATAGTCTCGTGCGCAATACTAGGCACCGATGCAGGTGAAAGGGATGGTATCGCAATGAGTACGGAAGGCATCATTCTCAAGGTCGAGACCGCATACGTCAGGTCCGAGGTAGGATTGGGCAGGGTAAGGCTCGATCCCAAGTCGCGCGCGGCGCTGAACGTGGACGTCGGTGACCTGGTCGAGATCGTGGGCAAGAGGTCCACCGCGGCGAAGGTGTTCAAGGCCGACAAGGGGGAGAACGTCATCTACATGGACGGGCTCTCCAGGGAATGCGCCGGCGTGGGAGTGGGGGACTCCGTGAGGGTCATACCCCGCGAGAAGATCCCCGCAGTCAGGGTCACCATCGCACCCGACATCCCCCGCGGCAAGCTCAAGATCCAGGGAGACAAGGAGAAGACCATACAGGAGGGGCTGAACGGCCGTCCGGTCATGACCGGGGACAAGGCAGACATACCCAACCTCTCCCTCGGAGGGACCTTCGCCCGCTACTCCGTCATCAACACAGTGCCAGCAGGCGTCGTCTACATAACAGAGGCGACCGAGCTCGACATCCTCGACGCGCCGGCGAAGACCGTGGTGAACCGCGATACCATCGGCATCACCTACGACGACGTCGGAGGTCTGGACGACCAGCTGAGGAGGATCAGGGACATGATCGAGCTCCCGCTGAAGCATCCAGAGGTCTTCGAGAGGCTGGGCATCACGCCTCCGAAGGGCGTGCTGCTGTTCGGTCCGCCCGGTACCGGAAAGACGCTGATAGCGAAAGCACTGGCCAAGGAGTCGGGGGCATCGTTCCATTCCATAAACGGCCCGGAGATATACGGGAAGTACTACGGCGAGAGCGAGGAGCAGCTCAGGGCGGTGTTCGAGCGCGCCAAGGCCTCCGCTCCCA
>JAFPVN010000089.1 GCA_017395275.1 Candidatus Methanomethylophilaceae archaeon
CATACCTTCGCGGACTCAACTACGAGCAGCAGCTCCTGTTCGACAACCTCAAGGCCGCAGAGCCCGGAGAGGTCGTCAGGACCCACCGCAGGGATCTCCCCATCATCCCGCAGTTCGTAGGGAAGACTGTCAGCATATACAACGGAAAAGAGTTCAAAGACGTGGAGATAAAGCCCGAGATGATCGGATGCTTCATCGGAGAATTCATCATGACGAGGAAGACTCCGCAGCACTCCGGACCCGGAGTCGGTGCTACCAGGTCTTCGAAGTCGGTCGCGCTCAAGTGAGGTGTTAGAGGATGCATGGATATACAGCAACAGCGAACCCCGACACCTCCGCCAAGGCACTTGGGAAGGAGCTCCCTATCTCCCCCAAGCTCGCCCGTGAGGTCTGCGGCATGATCCGCGGAATGAAAGTCGATAAGGCGATCAAGGCCCTCGAGGACGTAATGGCCCTCAAGAGACCTGTTCCCCTTAAGAGATACAACAAGCGCGTGTCCCACAAGCAGGGCGTTGGACCCGGAAGATATCCCGAGAAGGCCGCCGAGGCCATCCTCAAAGTCATCCAGAGTGCCGTTGCCAACGCAACCTACAAGGGACTCGACACGGAGTCCATGGAACTGGTCACCATCACCGCCTCCAGGGGCAGGGTCATCCCCGGCCACATCGCGAGGGCACACGGAAGGGCGACCCAGTGCAACCAGGACACCGTGAACATCGAGGTAATCATCGAGGAGGTAGAGTAAAATGGCATCAGAGAGAAAATTCGTTGCCGAGAACGTCCGCAGGGTCCTTCTCAAGGAGTACCTCATGAAAGAGGTCAGCCGCGCAGGATTCGGAGGGCTCGAGGTCCAGAGGACCCCCATGGGAACCCGTGTCGCCCTCCAGACCGAGCGCCCCGGACTGGTCATCGGTAGGAAGGGTCAGACCATCAAGAACCTGACCACGGCCATCGAGGAGCAGTTCGGCTTCGAGAACCCCCAGGTCGAGGTGGCCGAGGTAGCTGACCCCAACCTGAACGCCCAGATCATGGCGGAGAAGCTCGCATTCTCCCTTGAGAGGGGCTGGCACTTCCGCAGAGCGGGACACTCCACCGTACGCAGGATCATGGATTCCGGTGCGAAAGGATGTCACATCATCGTCGCGGGAAAGCTCACAGGTCAGAGGCACAGGACTGAGAAGTTCAAGGACGGATTCATCAAGTTCTGCGGAGAGCCCAAAGCGAACTTCATGGACAAGGGTTACGCTGTCGCCAAGCTCAAGATGGGCGTCATCGGCGTCACCGTCGAGATCATGAAGAACGAGAAGCTCCCTGCAGACATCACCGTGCTTGGAAAGACGGATGCTGCGGCATCCTACCCTGAGATCTTCGCAGGGAAGGAGGCCGCGGCCGAGGATGCCCCTGCCGTCGAGGCAGAGGCCGCCGAGGAGGGACAGTGATGTCGCTCAAGGCAGCAGAGATCAGAGAAATGAGTGCAGACGAGCGCAACCAGAAGCTCAAGGAGCTGAGGGACGAGCTCATGCACGAGAGGGGAGTCTCCGCCATGGGCGGAGCCCCCAGCAACCCCGGTGCCATCCGCGCACTGAGGACGCAGATCGCACGCATCCTGACCATCCAGAAGGAGGAGGAAGAGCTCTGATGGCCGAGATCTGTCCCGTATGTGGTTTACCTAAGGAGCTGTGCATGTGCGAGGAGATCGCACGCGAGCAGCAGACTGTCAGGATCTCGGTCGACAGCCGCAGATACGGCAAGATGGTCACCGTTATCGATGGGATCGATGAGAACGACATCGATATCAACGACCTCGCCAAGCAGCTGAAGAACAAGTGCGCCGCCGGAGGCACCGCCAAGGACGGCCGCATCGAGCTTCAGGGAGATCACAAGAAGAAAGTCAAGATCGTCCTGGAGGACATGGGCTTCCGCACGGAAGTCAGGTGAGATGAACAGGAGCGATTTCATGAGGACTGAGTTCATAGGAATGGATGTCGAGGTCATCTCCGCGGGATGCCCCATGAGAGGTGTCATTGTGGACGAGACCAAGAACACGTTCACCGTCGAATCGGCCAGAACCGAGAAGATGGTCCCCAAGAAGGGCAATGAGTTCAGGTTCACATACAATGGGCAAGAGATCGTCGTCAGAGGATCTGAGATACTGCACCAACCAGAGAACAGAATCAAGAAGGTTAGGTGAATTCAATGGCAACAAAAGTTAGAGACATCGGAATCGGCGTCAACCCTCCCGCGGCAGAATGCAATGACCCCAACTGCCCCTTCCACGGAACACTCTCCGTGAGGGGACAGATCATCGACGGAGTCGTGGCATCGGTCAAGATGGACGGAACCGCGGTGGTTGAGCGCAACTATCTGAAATATCAGCAGAAATACGAGAGATACGAGAAGAGGAGCTCGAGGTTCTCGGTGCACGCACCGGCATGCCTCGGACTCAAGGTGGGCGACAACGTCTCCATCATGGAGTGCCGCCCCCTGAGCAAGACCGTGTCCTTCGTCGCAGTGGAGAAGAGGGAGTAAACATGAAGGGAATCGCAGGTAACCAGACCAGAGGCCTTCAGAACGGCTCCCGTCTCAACGTGATCGACAACACCGGAGCGAAGGTCATCGAGATTATCACCGTCCCCGGATACCACGGCGTCGCAAGGCGCGTGCCCTCCGCGGGAGTCGGCGACCTCGTCATCGCATCCGTCAAGAAGGGAACCCCCCAGATGAGGAGGCAGATCGTCTTCGCGGTCATCGTCCGCCAGAGGAGGCCCATGAGGCGCCCCGACGGGACCATGGTCTACTTCGAGGACAACGCCGCGGTCATCACCACCGAGGAAGGGGAGACCAAGGGAACCGACATCAAGGGACCCGTCGCAAGGGAAGCAGCCGAGAGGTGGCCCCGTATTTCGGCCACCGCAAGCGTCATCGTGTGAGGTGTAAGGATATGGTAAGCAGCAAAGCAAGAGTACAGAGGTACAACCAGGCCAACGCACCCCTCCACGTCAAGAGGAAGATGCTCTCCTCCCACCTTTCGGACGACCTCCGCAAGGAGTTCGGAAAGCGCTCCGCACGTGTCTGCAAGGGCGACACAGTCATGGTCGTCCGCGGGAACGAGGACATCCGCGGCATCGAGGGGAAGGTAGTCAACGTCTACACCCAGACCGGCCGCGTAGCAATCGAGGGCGTCACCATCAAGTCCGCAGACGGAACCGAGAAGGAGCGCCCCATCCACGCATCCAACCTCGTCATCGTCAAGCTCAACCTCGACGATGCATGGAGGAAGGAGGCACTCTCCAGAAAGGAGGCTAAAGAATGAGCGATCACATGAAGAGAATTGCAATCCCGAGGTCGTGGCCCCTCAATAAGAAGGCCCACGTCTTCACCACGAAGCAGTCCGCCGGAGCACACTCCCTCGAGACCTCCATGCCCGTGATCACCGTCCTCAGGGACATCCTGGGCGTCTGTGACACCGCGAAGGAGGCGAAGAGGATCGTCGGCAACCGCGACGTGTTCGTCGACGGAAAGGCCGTCAAGAACCCCAAGGCCCCCGTAGGACTCATGGACGTCCTCTCGATCCCCAAGCTCGACGCGGACTACCGCGTCCTCCTGACCCCCAGGGGAAAGCTCACGCTCGTGAAGATCGAGAAGGACGAGGCTTCCTGGAAGCTCTGCAGGATCGAGGACAAGACCGTCGTCAAGGGCGGCAAGATCCAGCTGAACCTGCACGACGGAAGGAACATCCTCCTGGACAAGAACGACTACAAGACCGGCGACGTGCTCAAGGTCGCATTCGACGGACAGAAGATCCTCGAGGCGTACCCCCTCGCAGCAGGAGCGGCGGCACTCGTCAGCTCCGGTAACCACGCCGGACTCGTCGAGACCGTCGAGGAGTACGAGGTCATCAAGGGATCCGCGGAGAACGTCATCAAGTTCAAGTCGGGAACCGAGACAGTCAAGTCCAACGTGTTCGTCATCGGAGCAGCCGCTCCCGCCATCAAGATGCCGGAGGCTGAGAACTGATGAACGCGATGAGAGAGATTCGTATCGAGAAGGTCGTCGTCAACATCGGAGTCGGCGAGGCCGGAGAGAGGCTCGTGAAGGCGCAGAAGGTCCTCGAGATGGTCACCGGACACAAGTCCGTCCAGACCAACTCCAGCACCATCAACAGGGACTGGGGAATCCGTAAGGGCATGCCCCTCGGATGCAAGGTCACCCTCAGGGGCGACGATGCGGCCGAGTTCCTGAAGAAGGCACTCCCCATCAGGGAGATGCGCGTCCCCGAGTACTCGTTCGACAAGGAGGGCAACATGTCCTTCGGTATCTCGGACTACACCGATTTCGAGGGAATGAAATACGACCCCGAGATCGGAATCTACGGAATGGATATCAACGTCGTCCTCAGGAGGGCGGGAAACAGGATCACCAAGAGGGCACTCCTCAGGAGGTCCATCCCCAAGAGCCATCGCGTCGCACGCGACGAGGCTATCCAGTTCATGAAGGACAACTTCAACGTTAAGGTGATCGAATGAAGCCCAAGAAAGAATTCGGAAGGTCCAAGGGCTGCACCAGGTGCGGCCGCCGCAGAGGCATCATCAGGAGATACGGGATGCACCTCTGCCGCCAGTGCTTCAGGGAGATGGCTCCCGAGCTGGGATTCAAGAAATACTCGTGAGGTGACAACATGCAGAACGATCCATTGAATGACGCAATGTCTGTTATGAAGAACGCCTCCGCGATCGGAAAGAGCGAGTGCACCATCCAGCCCTCCTCCAAACTCATCGGCCGCGTGCTGAAGGTTATGCAGGACAACGGATACGTGAACCAGTTCGAGTACGTCGAGGACGGAAAGGCCGGAAAGTTCCGTGTGATGATGAAGGGAGCAATCAACGATTGCGGTGTCATCAAGCCCAGATATTCGGTGAAAGTGGCAGAGCTCGAGAAGTACGAGGCGAGGTTCCTCCCCGCTCAGAACTTCGGTGTTCTTATACTATCAACGACTGAGGGTGTCGTCACACACAACCGTGCAAGGGAACTTGGTATCGGCGGAAAACTCTTAGCATACGTATACTAAGGAAGGTATAATATGACAATAGCAGGGAAAATCGAAAGCACCATCGCTATTCCCAGCGGCGTTACCGTCTCTCAGGACGGCAACGTCGTGAAGGTCAAGGGACCTAAGGGAGAATTAAGCAGAAACTTCGCTCACCCTAGCGTAATCGTGAAAGTCGAGGGAGACCGCGTCAGTGTCTCGTGCGAATATCCCAGGATCAAGGAGAAGGCCATGGTCGGGACATTCCACGCGCACCTGAGGAACATGGTCCACGGAGTAACGGAGGGTTACACCTACCAGCTCAAGACCGTGTTCTCGCACTTCCCGATGAAGGTTGCAGTAAAGGGCGACAAGGTTCAGATCGACAACTACATGGGAGGCCACGCCCCCCGTTTCGCCAACATCCTCGAGGGCGTCACCGTCAAGGTGGCCGGGGCGGACATCACCGTCACCGGAGCCGACATCGAGAAGGTCGGACAGACGGCGGCGAACCTCGAGAGGGCGACCTCCAGAGGCGGATTCGACAAGAGGGTCTTCCAGGACGGAATCTACATCGTCCACAAATCGCACAAGGTGAAAGAATGACCGTGAAGACATTCGCAGATCTTACTGGTCTGAAGGACGAGAACGTCGAGGAGCTCAAGACCATCGGAATCAACACCGTCGAGGAGCTCCAGGCAGCGGTCAACGACGACGACAAGGTCAAGGAGATCGTCAAGGCGCTCTCCGGAGTCGGACCCAAGACAGTAGACAAATGGAGGGAGCAGTTCGCCGGTGAGGCGGTCGCCGAGAAGCCCAAGAAGGCCGTCGAGGTCGTCGAGGAGGAGGAGGCCGAGAAGGCATACTCCGTCAAGGCCAAGCCCGAGCTCGCCGACGAGACCGCTGACGCGCTCGCCAAGAGGGCGGTCATCAGCGGACGCAGGCCCGCATTCAAGAGGCAGGAGTGGTTCAGATACTCCAAGCTCGGCGAGTCCTGGCGCAGACCCAAGGGAATCCACTCCAAGATGAAGAGATGCCTGAAGAGGCGCGCACCCGCAGTGGACATCGGTTTCCGCGGACCCGCCTCCGTGCGCAACCTCCACCCTTCGGGATTCGAGGAGGTCCTCATCCAGAACATCGACGGACTCGAGGGGATCGACCCCAAGAGCCAGGCAGTCCGCATCGGCGGAACCGTCGGAACGAAGAAGAGGCTCGCCATCCAGGCAAGGGCCGACGAACTCGGTATCAGGGTTCTCAACAGGATGGTGTGAACATGACCGATCTCAAGAACCAGAAGAGAATGGCAGCCGAGGTCCTCGGCTGCGGAATCAACAGGGTATGGATCGACCCCGACAAGATCGAGGACGTCGCCAACTGCATCACCCGCGCGGACATCCGCACGGCGGTCGCATCCGGAACCATCAAGGCCAAGCCCAAGAACGGAACCTCCTACGGAAGGATCAGGAAGGCAGCGGCCCAGAAGGCGAAGGGAAAGAGGAAGGGACCCGGAAGCAGGAAGGGAACCGACAACGCACGCGTACCCGACAAGAGAAGGTGGATCTCCGTCATCAGGCCCATCCGCGCAGAGCTCAAGCAGCTCCGCGACGAGGGCAAGATCACACCCTCGGTCTACCGCATGTACTACAGGAAGGCCAAGGGAGGCGTCTACAAGAGCCGCAGCCACCTTAGGATGCACATGATCAGCGCCGGATACCTCAAGGAGGAGTAAGTATGGCAACAGGACCCAGATACAATGTGGCCTTCCGCAGAAGAAGAGAGACCCGCACGAATTACTACATTCGCAAGAAACTCCTCAGGAGCGGAGAGACCAGAGCTATCGTTAGAAGATCTAACAAGAACATCACGATCCAGTTCGCCGACTTCGACATGGGCGGCGACATAGTGGTCGCATCGGCAACCTCCAGGGAGCTCAAGGCCATGGGATGGGACAGATCATGTTCCTCCGTCCCCGCGGCCTACCTCACCGGATACCTTGCCGGAAAGAAGGCAGTGAAGGCCGGTATCGAGTACGCAGTGCTCGACATCGGGATGCAGAACCCCCAGTACGGCGGAGTCCTCTTCGCCGCTGCGAAGGGAATGATCGACGCAGGACTCGAGGTGCCCTGTTCCGAGGACGTCCTCCCCGACGAGGACAGGATCAACGGGAAGCACATCGACGATTCGATCGAGGCGGCAGTCAACAGCCTCAAAGAGAAAATGGAGGAGTAAACATGGATTGGATTCCTAAGACAAGACTGGGACAGATGGTCCTCAACGGTGAGATCACCACCATGAGCGACGCACTGGCGACCAAGCTCCCCCTCCGTGAGGCGGAGATTGTCGACATCCTCCTGCCCGACCTTCAGGACGAGGTCATCGACCTGAACATGGTCCAGAGGATGACGGACTCCGGAAGGAGGGTCAGGTTCGCGGTGACATGCATCGTCGGAAACGGCGACGGATTCATCGGAATCGGAAGGGCCAAGGGAAAGGAGGTCGGACCCTCCATCAGGAAGGCCATCGACAACGCCAAGCTCAACATCATCGAGATCAAGCGCGGCTGCGGTTCATGGGAATGCGGTTGCGGCCAGCCCCACGCGCTGCCCTTCGAGGTAGTCGGAACGTGCGGATCGGTCACCGTCAACATCAAGCCCGCACCCCGCGGTATCGGACTCGCCGTCGGTGACGTCGCGAAGAGCCTGCTCAAACTCGCAGGTGTCCACGACGCATGGGGATTCGCCAGGGGCAACACCAAGACCAAGGTCAACTACGCCATGGCGACCTTCAACGCACTGAGGATGACCTCCACCGTGAGGGTAACAGACGCACAGGCACAGAGCCAGAACATCGTTTCCGGACCCGTCGGCATCACCGCGGCCGAGAGCGATGCGGATTCAATGGAGGAGTGAATATGGCATACGCAGTCATTCGTGTCCGCGGACAGCCCGATGTCTCCTACGACATCGAGTACACCATGGGGCTCCTCGGAGTCAACAGGGTCAACCACTGCGCCATCGTCCCCGAGAACGCTTCCACGAAGGGAATGCTCCAGAAGGTCAAGGACTACACCACCTACGGTGAGATCAACGCCGAGACCCTGGCACAGCTGATCCGCGTACGCGGAAGGCTCTCCGGAGACAGGATGATCACCGACGAGTACCTCGCTGCCAACAGCGAGTTCAAGACCGTCGACGATCTCGCGAAGGCGATCATCGAGAACGACTACAGGATGAAGGACGTCGAGGCGGCCAAGCCCGTCTTCCGCCTTCACCCGCCGGTCAAGGGATACGAGGGCAACAAGCGCTCGTACAAGAACGGCGGTGCACTGGGATACAGGGGCGAAGCGATCAACGATCTCATCGCCAGGATGCTGTGAGGGATAGACATGCCTAGCAGAACCAAGAAGTTCAGAGGCCTGAGGACCCACGGACGCGGTAAGAAGTCCGGAAGGGGAGCAGGAATCATCGGTGGACACGGTCAGGCAGGACTGGGGAAGACCAAGAAGATCTACATGCTGAAGTACGACAGGAACCACTTCGGTCACCACGGATTCAGCAGGCCCCAGAGCATGGTCGCGGCCAAGAACACGATCAACGTCTCGGAGCTCTCCGAGCAGGTCGACCGCTTCGTCGAGCTCGGTTTCGGCAGCAAGGAGGGGGATGTGTACAACATCGACCTCGGAGCCGCAGGGATCGACAAGCTCCTCGGATGCGGAAGCATCGCGTTCAAGGTCAACGTAACCGTGGACGAGGCATCCGCGAAGGCCGTCGAGAAGATCGAGGCAGCCGGCGGATCGATCGTCGGTGCCGAGTCTTCCGAGTCCGACGAGGAGTGAGGAAACCAGAGGAACCGAGTATGGCGGAAGAATCTGTGAGCCTCCTATACAAGATCAAGCCGATCTCCGACAGGCTCCCGTCAGTCAAGCGTCCTGAGGGCCACGTGCACTTCAGGACCAAGATGATGTGGGTCGTCGTGGTCCTCCTTGTATACTTCGTCATGACGAACGTCTACATCTACGGCCTGGACAAGGCCTCGACATTGGACCTGTTCGCTCAGTACAGAACGATCATGGCTGGATCCTCCGGATCCCTCCTCCAACTCGGAATAGGTCCGATCGTCACTGCATCCATCATAATGCAGCTGTTCGTCGGAGCTAAGATCATCAAACTCGACCTCTCGAACAAGAAGGACAAGGCGTGCTACCAGTCGGTTCTTAAGCTGTTAGTCATCGTCATGATCCTGTTCGAGGCGGTCCCCCAGGTATTCGGATACCTGGTGCCTTCGGACGCCTTCACGGACAGATTCGGCGAATGGGGGGCCAAGAGCCTCATCATCCTCCAGCTGTTCCTGGGGTCCTACATCGTGTTCCTCATGGACGAGCTCATCTCCAAGTGGGGGATCGGAAGCGGTATCTCGCTGTTCATCGCGGCGGGAGTCGCGCAGCAGCTGTTCACGGGTACCTTCAACTGGTACGCGTACGATTCCTCGGCAGAGCTCAGCCTGTCGAACCCGCCCGCGGGAGCGATCCCCAAGGCGCTGTACGTCGTCACGCACTGCACCCCCGCACAGATGTCGTCCCAGGGTTACGATATCATATTCCTGCAGCAGCCCAACCCGATGATCGCACTCATCGGTACGCTGGCTATATTGCTGCTGGTGGCGTATCTCGAGTCCACCCGCATCGAGCTCCCGCTGTCCCACGGCGGAGCGAGGGGTGCGAGGGGCAAGTACCCGCTGAAGCTCATGTACGCGAGCAACATCCCGGTCATCCTGATGTCCGCGCTGCTCGCCAACATCAGCATGGTGGCGCTGCTGCTCTACAGCAACGACTTCCTCAGCGGCATCCCGCTGCTCGGGAACAATCCGAACATCGGATACTTCGAATCGGGCCAGACGCAGGCCTCGGGAGGACTGGTATGGTACCTGTCCGCACCGTCGGGCGTGGTGTCGTGGCTGATGCCGATCATCGATCCGGTGAACTACGCCAACAACCACACGCCGCTGATGAACCTGATGCACGTGGTGATATACTTCTGCGTCATGGTCCTGGGTTCGATCCTGTTCGCCAAGTTCTGGATCAGCACCACCGGTATGGGACCGGAGTCGGTCGCCAAGCAGATCCAGCGCAGCGGTATGCAGATGCCCGGATTCCGCCGCGACCCGCGTATCCTGGAGCGTGTACTGGAGAGGTACATCCCCACCATCACCATCCTGTCGGGTGCGATAATCGGAGCGCTGGCGGCGTTCTCGGACCTGATCGGTACGGTCGGTAACGCGAGCGGTACAGGAGTTCTCCTGGCGGTGAGCATCATGATCCACTTCTACGAGGCCATGGGCCGCGAGCAGATGATGGAGATGCACCCTGTCATGAGGGAGTTC
>JAFPVN010000090.1 GCA_017395275.1 Candidatus Methanomethylophilaceae archaeon
ATCCTGGGAGTATGCGTCTACAGGAAAACCCGGAGAACAAAGGCCTCATCGCACTGTGGGTGTTCCAGATGGTCACTGCCTATCTGGACGTACTGATTACGGCACCGACGAGTTCGGGACTCTGACATTCACAAATCTTCACAAACCATTTGACCATATCAGCAGAACATCGAAACAGGAAGTGATAAAGATGTACGAAGAAGAGATACTGAAAGAACTCAAAATTATGAATGAGAGATTAGCCAGACTGGAGATCTGTTTATCAGATGCCGCGACTACGGGGGTTCAAGATTCACCGATTGCCTGACAAGGATTATGTACGGAGTGGAGGAATAACCGATAAAAATGCACATTCATATCAGATATCAAGAACATCGTGTGCCCCCAATGATGTAATTAATAATCTGGCATGTGTGTGTCAGATCACCATCTGTCACAATCAAAGCATTGAATGTACGACATTAACAGCCCATGTAAGAGCGTATCATGAAGTACTATGCGGCCACACATATTCATACAATTACGAAAGTGGCTGAGACCCATCGACGAATGAATCTTATGTTCAGACCTCTGTCCGAAACAGAGATTTGAACATCTGGCATAATCTTGATGCAATTGTCGCAACACACCGTTTTGTGACCATAAAGCTATCATCAACTACTTGAGTTGATGATCATTACATAATCGTCTCATTCAACGACATGTTCCATCATCCCATAACTGCTCAAGTCATAATTAGGCACCATCATGGCCCATACATCCATTGATATGCAGAGACGAAAGCATCACCGACCGATTCCCCCCTCCCACCATAGTCGTTACGGTACTCTTCATCCTTAATCTCTCTCAAGGCACTGGAGATCTCTTTTGATGTGAAACCGGCATCCACCAACTCCTGCTCTTTAAATCCCACGATGAGGAGTTGTTTGACAAAACAACCCAATCCCCTCATCCTTTTAGCATCATAACCCGAACTTTTCAAAGATTCTGCATCATATCCTGCTTTAGCGATCTCATTATCAGGATACTGGCCATCTAATAATTGGGGGATACTATAGCCTGCAAGCCTTAGTTTTTTAGCTGTGTACCCTAGCCGCCTCATATCCTTAGCTGGATATCCAGCTTTTTGGATCTCTTCATCAGAGTAACCGGACCTCTTCAAAACTTCCGGATGGAAAAACATATGCAACTCCGAAGGTCTGAATCCTGCCGCAAGTATGATCTCATCAGGTACCTCACCTTTCATTTCGATTACAGTATATCCGCCGATCCTTAACTGATCAGGAGGATAGTATCCTATCAAATGGGATGCTTTGTATCCCGATTCTTTAAGCTCCCTGACTTTAAAACCAGCCGACAAGATATCCTCATCCCCGTATCCGACAGCTTTGAACTGACCGACTGAGTGGCCCAGACCTATCAGATCCCTTACACCATACCCTGTGTTTTTCAAATCAAACAATGAGAAACCGCATTTGAATATGTCATAATTCGAATAACCTGATCTTTTCAAATCCGAGGCTGAATAACCAACATTATAGAGGTCGATTGCGGGGAATCCTGCTTTGAGGATATATCTATCCTCAAGACCCTCTTTTTTCATTTCATGAGCAGTGTAACCGCCCAAACGTAATTGATGTGGTTTATAATAGCCAACGAGTTCATGTACTTTGAATCCCGATAGCCTAAGGTCCTTTACCTTAAAACCTTGCTTAAGTATCCAATCATTACTATATCCTGCTGCTTTTTTTTCACGTATCGCTTCACGGGCACTTTTTTCCCTTGGGGCCTTTTGTTTTGATGCATGACTGTTATCACGTGTGTTTTTACTGCCTCTGATTATAGATAACTGCTTCTCAGGGTACCCTGCCTCTTTAAGCGCATAAATGGAAAAACCTTCTGCATATAATGTTTCAGCCGATGCCCCCTCACATTTACGTTTTTTCGCTTTTTTTACTGATAATGCGAAGGATTCCACATTTTTTAATGTCATTACCATCCACTTCTTACTGTAATGCATCGATTGTCATTGATACGTCTTTAATGCATCACAACACATGAAGACGTACCAATTCAAATACACTTCTTGATTCAATTGGTGTTGACTATCATCCATCCAATGGACAGATTCCTGGAAATCATGAAAGAATATCACAAAGGATTATTTGCGAAGCAAATGACACAATTCAAGGATAACACCTTGTAGACTGTGTAGTGATTGAAAGGGCCCTTCGGCCTCACTCGACCTTTTGGGTTATGTACAGGATCCCCGATGCCGGGACGTCGAACCCGTTCTTTATGTCGACGATGGTGTTGCCTTTGAACTCCCCCGTCTTGCTGTCGGTGCCGGACGAGGAGCTCCAATCGGCCTGATACATCATCTTGGTGCTGTTGTCCGCCGTGCGGACGGTCAGGACCGCCTCACCGTACAGGAACGTCATGGTCTGGCCGTCCATGACGCGCGTATCACCCCAGTATACGCCCCTCACGTACTCGTCATGGAAGATCCTGAGGGTGAGGGCGTTGTCCGAGGGACCGTAGGCGTTCATGCCGATGGTCAGCCCGCCGCTGAACTTACCGTGGTCGAACACCACGGTGAAATCGGCCTCGCGCAGTGGCACCTTAACAGTATCCGCTTTATCCACGGACCTGTCCCCGTCCTCCCAGTATCCCACGTAGGAGAGCAGTCCGGGAGTGTCGGATTCCAGATGGATGTCCATCTTCCCGTCCATGGGATTGATCCTGATCTCGTCGCCGTTACTCACGGCCTTGCCGTTTATCGTGCATCTGATACCGTCGTTCACCGTGACCGTGGTGGTCACGGAGTCGTCGTTGACCGCCGTCACGGCGGCGTACACGCCCGCCGCGGCGACCAGTGCGACGGCCGCGATGGTCAGCAGCATTGTCTTGTCCATAATATCGGATTCCCTGACGCGTTGATATACGTATTGTTCGCGGGATGCACTGTCCAGGACGGCCGTCCGGAAGGAAGGACCGTGACGGTTATCTCTCCGGAGAGCATTCGGGATGATGATGTACGACATCCCCGAGGACTCGATATTCCGCTGCTCCGACCGTACGGAATGGCGTGACTGGCTCATCCGCAATTTCGAATCCTCGGAGGAGGTATGGTTCGTGTTCCCCACCAAGGATTCCGGGGAGATCGGAGTATCATACAACGATGCCGTCGAGGAAGCATTGTGCTTCGGCTGGATCGACAGCACCGCGAGGAGACTGGACGACACCCACCAGCTGAGGCGCTTCACCCCCCGCAGGGAGGGGAGCGCGTACTCCAGACCCAACATAGAGAGGCTCATATGGCTCGATTCCCAGGGCATGATCCACCCAAAGGTCAGGGAGTCCGTCCTTCCGTTGATAGAGGCGGAATACGTCTTCCCCGAGGACATAATATCCGAGATCAGGAAGGATCCCGACGCATGGGAGAACTACCAAAATCTCCCCGAACCCTATCTCAGGATCCGCGTCGCGTACATCGACGCCGCACGCAAACGTCCCGACGAATTCAGGAAGCGTCTGGACAACTTCATATCCGTCACAGGCAAGGGGAAGATGATAGGCGGGTACGGAGGGGTGGACAAGTACTACCGCTGAACCATATATCCAGTCATGTGTTTTGGACTCACCCCTTTATATACTGACATAAAGATTAAATTCACATGTCATCCGACATACCCAAGTTCAGGATCGCCGCCGCCCTCGCGGTCGCGGCGTTCATGCTGGTCGTTCCTCTGGCGGTTTGTTTTGACTCCGATGCGGAGATCGCTGAGGACAGTGCCGGCTATTATGTGGAGGGGAACGAGAAGGCCTCCGACGCCGAACTCACAGCGGTCGGACTCACGGACAGGAACACGATCGGCAACACCTGTGCCGTATTCGTATCGGGTTTCTTCAACGGTGAAATCCTCAGCGCTCCCGTGACCGAGATCAAGGAGTTCACTGTCTACATGGCGACCGGGGAGGAGGTGGGCGAGGCCTACTCCGAGACCGTCGGCGCCTCAGGCATAGACGTCAAGGATGTCAAGATGACCTTCACCCTGTCCGCAGGCAAGCTGATGGACGACGTGGATCCGGACGCACCCGAGGTCGCCAAGGAAGCTGTCGATGCGGTCAGTGCATACTTCGGAGAGAACGCCTCCGCCGGCGACAAGCTCGTCATCACCGGGGATTTCTCGATGGAGATGGCCAACTTGGCCCGCACCGACTTCGCCCGCTCCAGCGACACGCAGCTGGTGAGGGAGAAGGTGGAGGACACCGCATACACCGTCTTGGATATCGACTACACCATCGAGCTGATCAAGGCCGGCGACGAGTCCGGGAAGACCATCAAGTTCAGGATCTCCGAGGAAGCGAGCGGTACCAGTACCGTCACGTACACCTACGACAAGGACGTCAAGGACCTGATCAACACCGACAAGTGCAAGAAGAAGACGCACGAGAGCGCAAGCGGATCCGAGGACGCAACGGTGACCGTCGACGGAACGGACTACAAGATCAACGAGCCCATGAAGGCCGACCCCGACGAGGAGAAGGAGGAACTTGTCCAGTTCGTCAGCGACAGCACCATCGCGATCGATCCCGACTGGAAGACCGGAATCGACAAGATGCAGCCCGCAGGCGAGAACACCGAGGTCAAGAAGGGGTACTCCGCAGCTGAGTCCGCCTACAACGACGTGAAGCAGAAGGTCGACGGGAAGAAGACCAACTACCTGCCCTTCATCATCGGCGGCGTGGTCGCGGTAGTGATCATCGCAGGCGTCGCGTTCTTCCTCATCAAGAGGAAGTGAGACAAACGGGCCCCAAGGGCCCTTCCCTTTTTTATTATCCTTAGGATACCTGGCACATCGTTCATCCGTGCCGTTCAATCCACTGTCATATCGTCTTGATGACCTTCGCCGGAACGCCGCCCACGACCGTCCTCGGAGGGACGTCCTTGGTGACGACAGCACCAGCAGCGACGACTGCCCCGTCGCCTATGGTCACTCCCGGCAGTATGGAAGCGTGGTCGCCTATCCACACGTTATTCTATACGCTGCGCGAACACGCGCTTGCGGTTCAGGAAGCGATTGCGGTCAGAATTGCTCTCCAGGTTGTTGAATTCAGCAGGATCGACCGGGCTCGGGTCGAACAGCTCAGAATACGGGATAATGACCTTGAAGGCCTTCTCCAGGAGAACAATGGCAGCAACGTCACGGGTCTCTCCCCTGCCGATGACCTCGACAGAAGCGACCACGTCACTGAAGATGCGATTGGTATGAATAGCACTGATCAGAGCGCTCTCATTGACTGTATTGGCCTGATCACGAGCTTCCTGACGCTCGCGAGCCTCCGCTCTTGCCTGCCGGCTCGGACGCTCTACGGTGCTTCTCTCGGCCCTCGCACGGCGGCCACGACGCGGGGTTTCCTCGGCGTCTTCTGCGGGATTTTCGGGGGCAATGACCTCCACATCAAACTGCTCGTCTACGTCTCC
>JAFPVN010000006.1 GCA_017395275.1 Candidatus Methanomethylophilaceae archaeon
AGGCACGTATGTCCGCATTGCGGTCTGGATATCGACCGCGATCTGAACGCAGCCAAGAATATCCTGCGCTTGGGCCTGCAAGCGCTGCGGCCCGACCGCTGAACGGAGAGGATCGCGAGATCCGATCACAGCATTGAATCCAGAGATGGTTTCAATGAGACCCTCAGATCCCGATCCACTGCTTCCTGATGATGCGCTTCAGGGCGGAGATGGCCGAGAGCGATGCCAGGTAGGAGGTCTTCGGGTTGTCCGGGGACGGCAGGTTGTAGGTGTGGCAGACCATCTCCCCGAACTTACCCCTGATCCTCAGCTCGTGGGAGTTGACAGTGGCCGCCGGATCTAGAATGATCTTCACATGGGTCCTGTCGAATCCCACTCCGAGGAGACTGACGGTGGCCGCGACGTTGATGTTCTTGGGGAAGTCCTTGACGGCCTCCCTCGCGGTGCCGTTGTAGATGACCGTGGGGGAATCGTACTTGTTGACGTCGATGTTGTTGTCCTCGCAGTACTTGACATGTGCCAGCGACTTCGGTCCCTTGGTCGTGATGAGCTCCACGCTCTCCAGTTCGTCGATGTGCGCCGCACGCAGGGCGTCGGTACCGGCGATGGCTCCCGAGGGGACGTAAATCTTGGCGGCGGTCTGCTTGGCCTTCTCGAAGAACGCCTCCCTGTACTCGTCGTCGACTAGCGCGCCGACGGACATGATCATGATGTCCACTCCGCGGTTGACGGTGACCATGGCCACCTCCTTCGCGGCCTCCTGGGATGCGGCCTCGATGACCAGGTCCGCATGGTAGAGCTCGTCCTCCACCGAATCCACGACGCTTGCCTTGTTGAGCTTGGCTGCCAGTTCCTCAGCCAGCGGCCTGACGGCGTCGATGAGGTAGATCCTGGTGACCTCCTCCATACCGTCGGCCGCTTGTGCGAGCTTGCTTCCGATGGAACCGCAACCCACAATGATTAGACGCATGGGACGAGGATTCATTTACCAATACTTAACCGTGACCGCTGGACGTGTGGCACATCCCTGCCACTCCCTCAAAGATTCTTTAACCGATGGATGCATCGTACGGGCATGAGGTACGAGAGACTCGACCACACCGCCGACGTCATGGTGAGATGCACCGGGAGGACCCTGGAGGAATGCTTCGAGAATGCGGCGTACGCCCTCTCCGACCAGATGCTGGACGCCACGACGGTGGAGGAGAAGGTTTCCTTCGACATCGACGTCTCCGGCGACGATCTCGAGGACAGGTTGTTCGCCTATCTGTCCGAGATACTGTTCATCATGGATGCAGAATCCGTGGCGCTGTGCAGGTTCACGGTGTCCTTCGACGGCGACCGGGTGTACGGAAAAGCATACGGCGAACCACTCGATCTGAAGAAGCACCGCCCCAAGACCGAGATCAAGGCGATCACCTACCACATGATGCACATAGACCCCGACGTCCCCGAGCTGACCGTGGTCTTCGACGCATAATCTATCTATTCGAACCACTTATCCGCACCCACAGAGGTTGTCAGCATGCTAAGACTCGGATGGTTCTCCACAGGCAGGGGCCCTGGTTCCAGGAACCTGCTCCGCGCCGTGATGGAGGAGAAGGAGAAGAACGGACTGGATATCGAGATCGCCTTCGTTTTCTGCAACTGGGACAACGAGGAGGACCCCAACCCGCGCAGGGAACAGCGCCAGATGTTCTTCGACATGGTGAAGGGATACGGCATACCGCTGATAACCAAATCCTGGAAGACGTTCAGGCCCGACCTCTGGGAGACCGACGAGAAGGAATGGAGGGACGAGTACGGCAAGGAGCTGAGGAGGCTCACCAAGCCCTACAATATCGACCTCGGGATCCTCGCCGGATACATGCTCTGGATGGACGACGAGACCTGCGTCGAGTACGACATGCTCAACCTGCACCCCGCCCTGCCCGACGGACCTAAAGGCACATGGCAGGAGGTCATCTGGCAGCTCATAAGGGAGGGTGCCGACAGACAGGGCGCCATGCTCCACCTCTGCACGCCCGAATGGGACAGGGGAGCCCCGCTCACCTACTGCGGATTCGACCTCAGGGGAGGGGAGTACGACAAGCTCTGGGACGACCTCAACGCCAAGCTGGAGGATTCCACGCTCGAGGAGATCGCCAAGAAGGAAGGGGTGGACGAACCGCTCTTCAAGAAAATCAGGGAGGACGGGGCGAAGCGCGAGCTACCCCTCATAGTCGAGACCATCAGGTCCTTCGCGGAAGGACGCGTCCGCATCGAGAACAAGAAGCTCATCGTCGGAGGCAAGGTGCTCGACAGCGCATTCGACCTGTCGGCCGAAGTGGACAGGTCCCTCGGTGAGTGAACATGGCAGAGTACGACCACATGGCGGAGCTCGGACTGACCGAGGACAAGCAGCTGGTGTGCAGCGACGTCGGCTTCATCACGCGCAACGACCCGCTCCGCGACCTCTGCGAGGCCTTCGTCCGCAACGGCGGGAGGCTGTACGACATGCTGTCCCGCTACGACCTCGTCATAAGCTACGCGCTCAGCAGGGGGGACGCCAACTGCGGATTCGTCGCCAAGAGGCTGGTGCCCATACTCATGGCCAACGGCATCACAGACGGCGCGGCGTACGACGTCTGCTCCAGGAATCTCAAATTCATGCCCGGCGCCGAGAAGGCGTTCGGTTATCTCTCGAGACAGCTGCCCACATACATCTGCACGGAGACCTACGAGCACCAGATGATGCTGCTCGCCGAGAAGCTGGATATCCCGATGGAGAACATCAGCTGCAACGGGTTCTCCTTCGAGGACTTCGAACTGTCCAAACCCGACGCCCGCAGGATCAGGGAGATGGTCTCCCAGCTGGGCAACATGAGGATCAGCGACGAGTGCTACACCGTCAGCGGGAGGAAGTACCTCACCGTGGAGGACAACGATCTGGTCAACACTCTGGACCGCGACCTGATCAAGGAGATGGACAAGATAGACACCATGGACGAGATCCGCAAGGAGCTCAAGGTGGCGGGTAACGAGAAGGCCTACGCCGTCCTCGAGCTGTGCAGGAAGAACGAGATTCCCGTCTCCGACACCGCGTTCGTCGGCACCAGGGACTCCGACTACGCCGCCATGGACATCGTCCGCGACTCCACCGGGCTCGCGCTGTCCTTCTGCGGTTCGGAGTACGCCGTCAGGGGATGCAACGTGGCGGTCCTCAGCGACCGCCCGATCGTCGCGGCTGTCCTGGTAAACGAGTTCTACGACGGCGGCATAGAGTCGGTCAGGGAGATGATCGACCACTGGACCCCCGAGAAGCTCAGGGAGTGGCCGTGCGCCGACCGCAACCTCATGAACGAGATGCTGGCACAGTTCCCGAAGGGGCTCCCGGAGGTCTACAACGTGGACCGCGGGAACCAGAAGGAAGTCGCCGAGAAGAGCATCGAGTTCTCCAGATCGGTCAGGAAGCAGTGAGAATTGGTGCTCATGCCGGGATTCGAACCCGAGTGTCGGCCTCGAAAGGGCCGAATGATTGGCCGCTACACTACATGAGCAGTATCAGCCACGTATCAGTACGACTTTAAAATAGTTTCCGCATCGGATTGGGCATCTCAGATGCGAACACTTAATGCCATCCGACCCCTTATCTTAAATATAAGAGCGACGAATAGCGCGACAAGGAATGATATCATGAGCAACGACGAACCTATGGAGAGCACGGAGGAGGATGTAACCCGTGTACGTCTCCCCAACATCAAGGAGAACGAGATGTTCGGCATCGCCGACCAGCTTCTCGGAGCATCGAAGATCAGGGTCATGTGCGAGGACGGCGTCTCCCGCGTCGGGAGGATCCCCGGCAAGATCAAGAAGAGGATGTGGATCAGAGAGGGTGACCTGCTGATCATCTCCATCTGGGATTTCGAGCCCAGCAAATGCGACGTCAAGTTCCGTTACACCAAGACACAGGCATCCAACCTCAGCAAGAGGAACAAGATCCCGAAGAACCTCGACATATTCTGAGGAGGGAGCGCATCCATGGTGTCATACGACGAGATGTACGCACACGTCGAGAGACACGTGGATGCCCTCAAGACCAACAAGACCGGCGACGAGAGGGAGACCTACGCCGAGGTCTTCGACAGACAGACCCTCATGGTCCTGTACGACTACATGACCAGAGGGCACATCGACATGATCCACTACCCCGTCTCCACGGGGAAGGAGGGGAACGTGTTCTACGCCACCGACGAGGACGGCGAGGGGGTGGCGGTCAAGATATTCAGGACCAGCACCTCCACGTTCAAGAGGGTGTCCAAGTACATCGAGGGCGACCCCAGGTTCAAGGGTCTCACCGGCAACCGCAGGAAGCTCATATACGCCTGGACCAACAAGGAGTTCAGGAATCTGGACAGATACTGCGAGGCGGGCATACCCGTGCCGGAGCCCATAGCGTTCAGGAAGAACGTGCTGCTCATGGAATACATAGGCGACGAGACCGGACCCGCCCCCCAGCTGAAGGACGTGGCCATGGACGACCCCACCGCGATGTACGACGACGTGGTGTCCTTCATAATCGACGGGTACCGCGACGCCCATCTGGTCCACGGCGACCTGAGCGAGTACAACATCCTCGTCTGGGACGGGGAACCGATAATGATAGACTGCGGTCAGGCCATGACGGCCGACCATTTCAACGCCAAGGAGTTCCTGATGAGGGACATCGGCAACATAAACAGATTCTTCAGGAACCGCGGAGCGGACATAATCGATCCAGAGACCATACTGGCCGAGACGCTGAAGCCCGCGGATGACGACGACGTAGAGGAATCGGAAGAGGATTACGAGGAAGAGGAGGAAGACGAATGAGATCCATCAGAGTACCCCAGGACAGGGTCGGTGCGATCATCGGCCCCAAGGGCAGCACCAAGAGACAGATCCAGAAGATCTCAGGCATTAAGATCGACATCGACACCGAGGAAGGGGAGGTCATGATCCATGACGAGGCGGAGCTCGCCGACCCCCTCATGGCGCTCAAGATCATGGACGTCATCAAGGCCATCGGCAGGGGATTCTCCCCCGAGAGGGCGTTCAGGCTGTTCGACGACGATGAGTACCTGGAGATCGTCGACCTCAAGGAGTTCGTCGGAGGAAGGAACAACCAGCTCACCAGGATCAGGGGCAGGCTCATCGGTCAGAACGGCAAGACGAGGAGGATCATCGAGGACCTCACCGGCGTCGAGATGACCATCTACGGCAACACCGTTGCGCTGATCGGGAGTTCCGTGAGCATGCCCGTCGCGAAGCACGCGATAGAACTCATCCTCAACGGAAGCGAGCATGCGACCGTCTACCGCTACCTCGAGGGCGAGAGGCCCAAGCTGAGGATCGCGGAACTCGGTTTCGAACTGTGAGGCGGTGGCATGGTCGACTGGATTGAGGACGATATCGAAAAGATGGAGGCCGTTGCGAAGGAGGGCCTGTGCGACAGGTGCCTCGGAAGGATGTTCGCCAAGCTCGGCACGGGCATGACCAACGACGTCCGCGGAAGGATCATCCGCGATGCCCTGAAGGAAGCGGGCAAGGATGTGCCAGCACCGTCCGAATGTGTATTGTGCGACGACGTGTTCGACAACCTCGACCTCTTCGCCGAGGCTGTGGCGGAGAAGGTCAACGAGGTGGAATCGGACAACTTCCTGGTCGGATGCCACGCGGATCCCGCCGCCCTGAAGAGGGAGAAGGAGATCTGGGAGAGGCACGGCCTGGAGAACTACGAATCCATCAAGACCGAGCTCAACAGGGAGATCGGCAAGGTCGCGCTGCCCATGATCCACCGCCCGGTGGAGTTCAAGAACCCGCAGTGCGTCGCCTGCATAGACACCAGGTTCGCGGACGTCAAGCTCGACCTCTCGCCGGTGTTCATCAAGGGAAGGTACAACAAGCTGTCCAGGGAGATCCCCCAGACCATCTGGCCCTGCAGGGTCTGCCACGGCAAGGGATGCCCCAGATGCCACGACACCGGGAAGATGTATCAGACCTCCGTGCAGGAGGAGATAGGCAGGATCGCCCTGAAGATGTGCAACGGACAGGAGCACTTCTTCCACGGCATGGGCAGGGAGGACATCGACGCCCTCTGCCTCGGCGAGGGAAGGCCGTTCGTGCTGGAGATAAGCCAGCCCCGCAGGAGGGACATAGACCTCGACGAGCTGGAGAGGCTGGCGAACCAGTCGGAGCTGGCACAGTTCCACTACCTCCAGTTCACGCAGAGGAGCGAGGTGGCCCGCACCAAGAACGCGACCCCCACTAAGACCTATCGCGTAATAGTTAAAGCGGAGAGTAAAGTTAATAAACAAAGAGTGGTTGATGTGGCTACATCGTTCAAGAATGTTCATCTTGACCAGAGGACCCCGAAGAGGGTCGAGCACCGCCGTGCCGACCTCGTGAGGGACAGAATGATCCTCTGGATCGAGGCTGAGGTTCTCGGAGACGACACATTCAGCCTGACGCTGGAGACACAGTCCGGAACATACGTGAAGGAGTTCGTGTCCGGCGACGACGGAAGATGTGTGCCGAGTTTCTCACAGGCTCTGGGAGTCCAGTGCCGCGTGGAGACGCTTGACGTAATAGCGATCAACGATCAATGAGGGAATGAAATGAAAGCATCCAAAGGAACAAGGACCAAGACCCGCACACTCCTGCAGAAAAAGCCCAGGGCACGCGGTCTCTCACCCATCACCAAGGCCTTCCAGAGCTTCGACGAGGGAGAGAAGGTCAACATCATCATCGACCCCAGCGTGCACAAGGGAATGCCCTTCTCCAGGTTCCACGGCCTCACCGGCGTGGTCATCGGACAGAGGGGCGCTGCATTCGAGGTCAGCGTTAAAGACGGAAACAAGACGAAGATCGTCGTTGCTCGTCCCGAGCACCTCGTGAAGTGTCAGTGAAAAAGGTGGTCAAATGTCTGAGAAGTACATCACACTCGCAGAAGTGAAGGACATCCTCGCAGAGGAGCAGGAGAAGAGGCTGGCGATGGTCGGCCCCACGGACCCCGAGCTCCCCGGCACGGAGGTGTTCGACCAGTCTACGAAGGCTGCGATGGAACACGCTCAGAAGACCGCCAGGATTTCAGCCGAGCAGGCCCGCGAGCTCGCGGAGGCCGCACTCGGTCTGAAATGCGTAAACAACAGCGAAAGCATCGCATGCAAAATCGCGGATATCCTTCCTGAGTACCCCGTCGACGTCCGCGCGATCTTCTCGAAGGAGAGGATCACACTCTCAGAGGACGACATCAACGAAGTTCTCAACCTGGTAAACAAGTACCTGTGATCAGGGGGTAGACCCATGGAGGAATACGCTTACGTTCTGGACTGCATGCCGCAGTCGTCAATCGTGTCCAAGGGACCGAAGAAGGAGACCATCTGCTACGCCGTCGGCGAGCAGGAGTTCAAGCTCTTCGAGCTGGTCCCCAAGGACGGCACCGACCTCTCTACGGGGGACCGTGTCTACATCGGGAAGGACCAGAAGCTCCGCACCGATATCGACCACGTCAAGAGGCGCATCGAGTACAAGGACCTCTCCAACTTCGCATCCAGCGAGCTGGAGCACGTCGTCCTCGACATCGTCATGGCTAACCAGGACAGATTCATCAGATTCTACAACGAGGCCCAGCCCCTCACGCTCAAGAAGCACATGCTTGAGGAGCTCCCCGGACTGGGCAAGAAGATGATGCAGGCCATCCTCGAGGAGCGCGCAAAGGAGAAGTTCAAGGACATCTCCGACCTGGACACCAGGGTCCCCATCCTCAAGGGAGGCGCGAAGCTCATCGTCGAGCGCATCATCCTCGAGATCAGCGACTCCGAGAGGAGACGCTACCTCTTCGTTTCGAAATGAACAGAGACGAGACCCGCCAGCTCATAGCCGAGACCGGTATCGTCCCGAAGAAATCGAAGGGACAGAACTTCCTGACGGACGACCGTGTCGCCCAGAGGCATGTGGATTACGCCTGCATTGAGAAAGGGGACAGGGTCCTCGAGGTCGGGCCCGGGCTAGGGATCCTCACCTCCAAGCTCATAGAGATATCGGACGACGTCACCTGCATCGAGCTGGACGAAATCCTCGCCGAGCACATCAGGAACACCTACGGCGACAGGTTGAAACTCATCGAGGGCGACGCCGTCAAGGTCCCGTTCCCTGAATTCGACAGGTTCGTCAGCAACCTCCCGTACAGCGTCTCCACGCCCATCATATTCAAACTCCTGACCTACGACTTCAAGAAGGCGGTGGTGATGGTGCAGAAGGAGTTCGCCGACAGGATGACCGCACCCGTGGGCAGCACAGAGTACTCGAGGCTGACGGTCAACCTTTTCTACAAGGCCGACTGCAGGATACTCGAGAATGTGCCAGCATCCCGTTTCAAGCCCAAACCCAAGGTGGACTCCGCACTGGTGGAGATAGTCCCCCGCAAGGCTCCCTTCGACGTCCTCGACGAGAGGACGTTCTTCAAGGTGACCGAGGTGGCGTTCAACCACAGGCGCAAGAAGATCGGTACCGCCCTGAAGAACGCCCGTATGATAGAGAAGGATTGGGAGCTCCCGTATCTGGACGACAGGATCGAGACCCTTGCGCCCGCGCAGATAGGAGAGCTCGCGGACCGCATCTACACCCTCCGCCATGGTAACCTATAACTGTTAATAGACAATCTCCCAGACGATTGTATGCAGATCGGTATAGTCGGGAAACCGAACGTAGGGAAGTCCACATTCTTCGGCGCTGCCACCATGGCGCCGGTCGAGATCGCCAATTATCCTTTCACGACGATAGCGGCCAACAAGGGTGTCGGATATGTAAGGTCCAAATGCCCGTGCAAGGAGCTGGGTGTGACATGCACGCCCCACAACTCAGGCTGTGTGGACGGCACCAGGATGATACCCGTCGAACTGCTGGACGTGGCGGGACTGGTCCCCGACGCCTGGCAGGGGAAGGGACTGGGGAACCAGTTCCTGGACGACCTGCGCCAGGCGGACGCACTGATCAACGTCATAGACGTCAGCGGCTCCACGGACATCGAAGGCAACCCCGGCAAGCCCGGAGAGCACGACCCCCAGGAGGACGTCACCTTCCTGAGGAGGGAGATTGAGCTCTGGATCAGGGAGATCATCAAGAACGGGTTCGGCAAGATCGCCAGGACCGCTAAGATGACCGGCGCGAAGCCCGATGTGTTACTCTACGAGCGCCTCGCGGGACTCAACGTCACCGAGAACGAAGTCAAGGCCGCCGTGAGGGACGTGAATCCCCCGGACGATCCCACGAAATGGGACGACGACATCATGCTGGCACTTGCGCAGAAGATCAGGGAGTACGGCAAGCCCATGATCGTCGCCATGAACAAAGCGGATATCGCTCCCGAGGGCAACATCGACAGGGTCAGGGAAATCTCCGACATGGCCGTCGTCACGATGGCGGAGACGGAGCTTGCGCTGAAGAAGGCCCATGAGGCCAAACTGGTGGACTACACCCCCGGCGACAAAGAATTCAGGATCAGGGACGGGGTCGCGCTCAAGGAGAATCAGAGGAAGGCCCTCGACTACATGGCCGAGAACATGAGGAAGAACGGCGGCACCGGCGTGCAGGAATGCCTGGAGAAGGCGGCCTTCGACCTCCTGGACCTCATCACCGTGTATCCGGTCGAAGACGAGAACAAGTACACCGACCACTTTGGAAGGGTGCTCCCGGACGCGTTCCTGATCCCCAGGGGATCCACCGCGAGGGACCTGGCCTACAAGGTGCACACCGAACTGGGCGACAAGTTCATCAGGGCAGTGAACGCCAAGACCAAGCGCACGGTCGGATCGGACTACATCCTCCAGGACGGGGATGTCATCCGCATAGTCGCGAACAGGTGATACCGTGGAGACCTGGGATGTGAGGATACTATGCTCATCCTACCACCCCAGGAACGACCAGGCCACGGTCGAGCTGTACGGCAAGACCCGCGGCGGCGAATCCATAACCCTTCTGGCCAAGGGTTTCCACCCATATTTCTTCATAATCGATCCCGCGGAGTCCCTGGCGGCGCAGCTGTCCAAGGACGAGGACGTCGTGGAGGTGAAGAACGACGACCTCATGGTCAGAGGCTCCATGCACCCGGTCCTCAAGGTCACCATCAGGAACCCGTGGCAGATGTCTGACTTCACCAACCGCCTCAGGTCCAAGTACAGCCTGCTGGGCACGGACATCCCCTTCCAGGACAGGTACGTCTACGACATGGACCTCGGCTCGTGCATAAGGGTCACCGGGGAGAGGATCGAGTCCGAATACAGGACGGACATCACCGCCGTAATCTCGACGACCGAGAACATCGAACCCTTCGACCCGGGACTGAAGATCCTGAGCTTCGATATCGAGAACAGCGTCAAGATGGAGTTCCTCTACACCATATGCACGGTGGTCAGCGACTCGGTCGGCATACACAACTGCGATTCCGCCACGGGCACCGAGGCGGAGATCATATCAAAGTTCACCGAGACCATACTGCGCGAGGACCCCGACGTCATCACCGGATACAACATCGAGAACTACGACATCAGGAAGATCATCGAGAGGGCCAAGGCGAACAAGATGCAGGACTCCCTCACGTGGGGGAGGGACCTGAGCACCCCGCGTCTGATATCGGACAGGTTCTGGAGGGTCAAGGGCAGGCTCGTCGTCGACGCATGGTGGGCCGCCAAGAGGGAACTGAGGCCGAAGCAGGAGACCCTGAACGCGGTATCCATGCAGGTCCTCGGGGAGCAGAAGCTCGACGTGGACCCCAAGTACATGGACGAGGAATGGCAGAGGGACAGTGCCAAGGTCATCAGGTACTGCTACAAGGATGCGGAGCTGGCACTTAGGATCCTGCTCGCCGTGGGAACGGTGCGCAAGGGCATGGACCTCGCCGCGGTGTCGAAGCTCCCGGTGGAGGACGTCCTCACATCGGGAACGTCCACGCTGGTTGATTCCATCCTCATCAGAGCGGCCGACAGGGAGAAGATCGGCGTACCGGCAAACGGCCGCATGTCCAGGACCGATCAGATAGAGGGCGGATACGTGCACACCATGAATCCCGGTCTCTACCATTGGGTCTGCGTCCTGGACTTCAAATCGATGTATCCCTCGCTCATCATAGCGAAGAACATCTGCTTCACCACCCTGTCCGCCGACGGGGAGATCGAAAGTCCCAACGGCGTACGCTACATGTCCAAGGATAGACGCCACGGCCTGCTGCCGAGGATCCTCTCGAACCTGATGGCGGAGAGGGACAGCATCAAGAAGAGGATGAAGTCCGCGAAGGACCCCCGCGAACACGACTATCTGGACGGTCTCCAGGCCGCGGTCAAGGTGCTGATGAACACCTTCTACGGAGTGTTCGCGTCATCGTTCTACAGGTTCACCGACAAGCAGATCGGCTCGTCCATCACCGCGTTCGCCAGATGGACGGTCAAGACCATCATAGGCGAACTGGAGTCCGAGGGGTACAAGGTCATCTACTCCGATACCGACTCGGTGTTCGTGGAGTCCCCCAACCACGATCTGGATGGTTCGGTGGAGTTCGGCAACAGGATGGCCGACAAGTACTCCAAGGACGGAGGGACGCTGGAGTTCGAGAAGATCCTCGAACCGCTGTTCAGCCACGGCAAGAAGAAGAGGTACGTGGGCAGGCTGGTATGGCCTGAGGCCACCGACGAGCTGTTCATCAGGGGGTACGAGATCAGACGTTCCGACTCCTTCGACCTGCAGAGCGACATGCTGATGAAGCTGTTCAACTACATCCTCGACGAGAACAACAAGGACGCCCTCGCCATGGTCAGGACCACCATCGGGAAGGTGCTCAGAGGGGATGTGCCAGCATCCGAACTTGTGATCTCCAGGACCTGCAAGGGGCTCGACGCATACGAGAACCCGGAGAGGCAGGCCAACATACAAACGGCCAAGAAGCTCATCGCCATGGGCTACGAATTCATCCCCGGTATGAAGGTGTCGTGGATAGTCACCGATTCCAGCAAGACCCCGCAGGTGGTGGAGCCGTACATCAGCGGCAAGGAGTTCACCGCCAGGCCCGACTACAAGTACTACGCCGAGAGGCTGTCGCAGACCGCCAGCAGGATCACCGAGGTGTTCGGATGGACGGAAAAGGACCTCATGTCAGGGATGCAGCAGTCCACCCTGTTCGACGGATTCGGGGATGCCGAGGGCGATGCCGAGGAACCCGCGCCCGCTCCCCCCAAGCCCCCGTCGGGCAAGGGCAGGAACATGAAGCTCACCGATTTCTTCTGAATGCGTACGTCCCGCGCACGCACCTTTATATAGGGTACGTACATTCGAAGGTCCACGGAACTTTGTTTCCGTCGGAAATGTACCGAAAGGCGAATCCGTATTAGGTGATTGAAATGTCCGAAGAGACACAGACACAGCCCAAAGTGGGCAAGAGCATGTACTCGTACATCGCTGACGCTTGGAAAGTACCCTCCACCAACTACCTGAAGGACCTCAACAGGGCCAGAAGGGTCGAGTGGAGAAGAGAGGAGAACTTCTGCAGGATCGAGAGGCCCACCAGGCTCGACAGAGCAAGGAACGCAGGCTACAAGGCCAAGCAGGGATACGTCCTCGTTCGCGGCAGGGTCAGAAAGGGATCCTTCCAGAAGAGGCAGATCAAGGCAGGAAGGAGAGCTAAGAGGAAGGGAATCCTCGCCATCACCGTAGGCAAGAGCCTCCAGAGGATGGCAGAGGAGAGGGCTCAGAAGAGATACCCCAACCTTGAGGTCCTGAACTCCTACTGGGTCGGAGCAGACGGTCAGAACGAGTGGTATGAGGTCATCCTCGTAGATCCCCACCACCCCGTTATCCAGGCAGACCCCAAGATCAACTGGATCTGCTACAACACCCACAAGAACCGTGTCTACCGCGGAAAGACCTCCGCAGGTAAGAAGGGACGCGGTCTCGACAAGAAGGGTAAGAAGGTCGTCAAGAACAGGCCTTCCATCAGGGCTAACGGTAGGCTCGCCAAGTAAGGCGGCACGCTCCAAACCTTTTTCTTTCAATGCCGCACCTTCGGGTGCGGCTCAATTCTCAGAACAATGCCTTAAGAAAACCGACCATGTCGGCGAACGTACCGTGCGGGATGCCGGATATGTCCCTGTTGTCCCTGTTGATCAGACAGTCGGTCACGAGATAGTTCCTGATCCCGAGCTTCGAGGTGGGCAGGATGTCCTCGTTCACGTCGTTGCCGATCATGATGCATTCGTCGGCGGAGAGGCCGTGAACGCGCAGAAGTTCCGCATAGTACTCGGGGTTGGGCTTGGCGAACCTGCTGGTCTCGTACACCGTGCAGTCGTCGAAGTCCTTGGGGTCCAGTCCCGCCCACTGTATGCGCAGGTCGGTGGCTACCTTGGGGAAGATCGGATTCGTCGCGAGGATGACCTTGATCCCCTTTCCCTTGAGCCACGAGACGATCTCGGACGCAAGGGGCTGGAATCCCGCAATGTCCTTGGCCTCGTCGAACTTGGTGGCGTAGAACTCCTCGAACAGGGGCTTGAGCTTCACGACGTCCTTCCCGAACACATCCGCGAAGTACTCCCAGATGAGGTCCTCGTTGGTGCGGCTGCCGTCGTTCTTGGCCGCCAGGAACACAGATCCCCACAGGGTCTCCCCGAGCTTCTTGGGTTCCAATCCGTAGGGCTCCATCTTGGCCGTGAGCATCGGGACGTATCTGCGGACGAACTTCTCCTGGTCCAGCGGGAGGAGCGTTCCGTCGAGGTCGAAAAGGACTGCCTTGATCATTGCCGGGGGATTGACGTAATGATATATGTGATTGTGCAAACACCGGACGCGGATATCGGAGGGAAGACTGCTCAGAAGGATGCTTCCCTGATATGTGCCAGCATGGACGACGTCTCCTCATCCGTCATGCCGACGGTTGGGAAGAAGACGGGCAGTCCGTAATCGCCGTAGTCGTATCCGGACAGGTCATTCACGCCTGCTCCGGAGACCTTGGCGAGGATCTCCTTGAACATACCTTTGGACTCGTCCCCGGACAGGACGCGCAGCCCAGGATCGTACATCCTCAGGGTCTCGATCTCTCCCTCACCGGTGACGAGCACGCGGCATCCGCGCCTCATCATCGCCCATGCGGAGACTATGCCGCGGTCGCCCGCTATGTCGGCTATGACCTTCCCCTGGGAGCCCATGGGCAGTCCGCCGGGACCGGGGATGTACTCGTCGA
Organism: Candidatus Methanomethylophilaceae archaeon; assembly: GCA_017395275.1. Lineage (GTDB taxonomy): Archaea > Thermoplasmatota > Thermoplasmata > Methanomassiliicoccales > Methanomethylophilaceae > SIG5. The sequence continues at coordinate 14,240 of JAFPVN010000006.1, forward strand.
ATATGTAGGCCTTGGAGTCCCTGACCTCTATGTAGATCACCTTGTCCGGATCCGTCAGGTTGACGGTCACGCCCTTGGACTCGTTCTCCAGGAATATCGCGGAACCGGCCTCCTTGGCCAGCTCCATGCTCGTGTATTTGTGGGTGCCCTCGCGCCTGGCGCGGACTGCGAACGATTTCCCGTCGGGTATCCTCCCGACGGAGTACTCCGCCGCGGTCCTGCACACCTCGTCCATATCGGAGGAGCAGACGCTGGCGACGGATATGGATGCGATCCCGAAGACCTTCTTCACGGATCTGGCACATGCCTCGATGTCATCCGACTCGAGATAGAAGCGCGCCTCGCCGTACGATATCAGCGCCTCGACACCGTCGGCGGCGAGCATGCTGAGCATGTTGTCGCGGAGTATCGATTCGAACTTCCTGCGCACCGGCGTGCTCTTGAGGCCGATCTCGCAGTACCTGACAAGTATGACGTCCACGCCCGCCCATACACAGAACCCGCTTAAAAACAATCGCTCTTTTCTTATACGGCGAGCGGATATGAAAGGACATGGACCCCTCCGTGCTCATCGGACTGCTCATACTCGGCGTAGTGGCCGGGATAATCGGTTCGCTCTTCGGAGTGGGCGGGGGGATCATTTTCATCCCCGTTCTGACGATAGTCTACAAGCTTCCCGCGGTGGAGGCGGCGGCCATCAGCCTGATAGGCATCCTCTCGCTCTCCGCGGGTGCGGCATCGTACTACACCGAGCACAAGGTCGCCAACGTGAGATTGGGTTTGTATCTCGAGATCGGTACCACCATCGGGGCCATTGTCGGCGCGTTCGTCGCGGGGCTCATCGATCAGTGGATAATCTTCACCATCTTCGCGGTGTTCGTCATCGCCAACGGCATAAGGATGCTCTTCAGCCACGGGAAGGACTGCGGCAGCACCGAAGGGGAGCACGAGTTCTACGCCAAGGACATGAAGACCGGCGAGACCATAGGGTACGACCTGAAGCACAAGACCGCCGGTTCGGCCATATGCTTCATAGCGGGAGCGTACTCCAGCGTGACCGGTGTCGGGGGAGGCGTGATCAAGGTGCCCGTGATGAACAACTTCATGGGCGTCCCGCTCAAGGCGGCGACGGCCACCAGCAGCTTCATGATCGGGCTGACGGCGTTCTGCGGTGCCATGGTCTACTTCATCAACGGACAGGTCGACCTCGAGTTCGCGGCGTGCGTCGCCATCGGATCCTACGCAGGCATGCTGGTCGGCACCCGCATATCGAGGTATTTCGACACCACCGCCCTCAAGAGATACTTCGCGTTCGTCCTGTTCGCATCGGCGGTATCGATGCTGCTCAAGGCAGGTGGTGTACTGTGATCGAACTCAATCAGTCCACAGGGAGGACACTCAGGTACGGCATCATCACCGGGTTGGCGGTGGTGCTGGCGGGACTGGTCGCCTCGGTGTTCTCCGGCGACGTATCCGAGAAGATCCTGTGGGTCGGGATCGGAATCATCATCTTCGTGCCGTTCGTCAGCATCATCGTGTCGGCGCTGGCACTTTACTCGGAGAAGGACTACTACTGGCTGAAGCGCGTCCTGCTGCTGATATCGATACTGATAGTCGGCCTCGTGGTGTCCCTTCTGCGCTGAATCCGCCCGATACGCTTAATTCCAGCATGGCGATACGGATGCATGAAAGCCTTAGAGGAATACGTGACAGCCATCCCCGATTTCCCGGAGAAGGGCATCATTTTCAGGGACATAACCACCATCCTTCAGGACAAGGACGGCCTCAAGCTCGCCATCGACGGCATGGCCGAGAAGCTGGAGGGCGTGGACTACGACCTCATCGCGGGACCCGAATCAAGGGGATTCATCTTCGGTACCCCTCTCGCATACCGCGTGGACAAGGGCTTCGTCATGATCAGGAAGAAGGGCAAGCTCCCGAGGGAGACCATCAGCGAGGAGTACGAGCTCGAGTACGGGAAGGCCACCATCGAGGTGCACAAGGACGCGATCAAGCCCGGACAGAAGGTTGTCCTCGTCGATGACCTGATCGCCACCGGAGGCAGCGCGGCCGCCTCCATAAAGCTCATCGAGCGCCTCGGAGGGAAGGTCGTGAAGGTCCTGTTCGTCATCGAGCTGAAGGGCCTTAAGGGAAGGGACAAGCTGAAGGGCTACGACGTCGAGTCCCTCATCGCCTACGAAGGCAACTGAACGACGGGTTTGGCATGGATCTGACCGTTATAATGACGGACATCTTCGGCCCCTACGGCATGGCCGGGGTCGTGGCCATGGTGTTTGTCGCGTTCCTGGTGGACGCAACGGTCTTCCCGTTCCTGCCCGAGATATTCATCATAATAGGGTTCGCCTACGAGCCCACCCCCGGGTTCGCGGTCATCCTGCTGCTGACGGCGATAATCGCGGAATGCCTGGGCAACACGCTCCTCTACTGCGTGGTCCAGAGGTTCGGACTCCCCAGGAAGCTGAAGCGGGTGATGAACAAGTACGTCAGCATACTGATCGTGAGCGACGAGCGCATGATGCTGCTGAACAGGATCGCTCCGATGATCCCGTACTCCGGGGCGTTCATCAGCGTGATCGAGTCCTGGAAGCTCAGCAGGGCACTCTTCTACATAGTCATCGGATGCATCCTGAAGTACGGGCTGATCCTCTCGATGAGCACGTTCTTCTACTCCTACTTCACCAGCGACGTGGCGCAGTACGTGATGATCGGGTTCGTGATCCTGATACTGGCGATAAGCCTGATAGCGTCGTACATCCGCAAAAGGAGGACGTTCCCCGAGGATGAGAACGCTTCTGAAGTGTGAGATAAGTGCAAGGGATGGGATTCGAACCCACGAACGACTAACGACTAGACCCTGAATCTAGCACCTTTGGCCAAGCTCGGTAACCCTTGCCTTGACCGAGCCATGTCATTATCATATAAATACTTGATTTTGGAGCGTATGCGGCGGTGACGTCGGCGATACCGTCAGAGAACGTGATAATGCGCGGTTTCCCGCAATAATGATGTTTCGGGCCCCGAAGGGCCCTGGATTGTGCGATGAGATGCGGACCGATCAGGCCTTCATGATCTTCATCCAGCCGGCGGACTCGTAGACCGCGAGCTTCCTCTCGTTGAGGAGCTTCTCGAACTCCTCCCAAGAGATCACGTCGAGCCTGTTGTTGGTTCCCTTCGTGAACTGGATTCCGCTTGTTCCCTTTACCTTTCCTGGTTTCAGTCCCTTCTTCTGTGCGATGGTCTTCGCTTTGTCGAATGAAATCTTCTCCATTGCCATTTTGTTCCCTCTGAACCGTTTTTCGGTAAACCTTTATCGTTGGATGATTATTTAAGTATTTTCTAAAAATCGGATTAGCCAGCATATCCCGTATGGGTATTTTTTCTGTCTATTTTATTAGGAATGCCAAATTTTTATGCCTGTTATGTTGGAATATACATCCATATTTGGTGGAGTATACATCCATTTTATCCCCCGAAAACGCAGAACTAAAAACTTTATTTACGGGGGTCGGTATGTGCGATTATGCCCTCATCACAGGCGTCGGACCCTAGAGACAAACTAGCCGAGAAGCTCACCCCTGAGCTTGCTCTGCAGTTCGGTAAGCTCGCGGGATCCGAGCACCGCAACGTGGTGATAACCTCGGACCGCCACCCCAGCTCCATGATGATGAAGCAGGCGGCCGTCGCCGGGATCGTCGCGCTCGGAGGCAACGCATACGTCCTCGAGGACGTCCCCGCACCCTCCGTACCTTTCTGCGGCATCCCCTACACGTACCACATACACATCTCCTCCATAGTCCCCAACGGGCTCAGCGGGATGGAGATCTTCAACCAGAAGGGAGCGTACATCTCCTCGATGGACATATTCAACATGACCTACCGCGAGATGGGTCTGAAGTACCCCGATTTCAGTGCCCTCGGCACCGTCCACTACATGGACAAGAGGATGAGGCTCAGCCACACGGAGACCCTGAAGGGCAAGGTCCAGGACTGCAACTGCCAGGTCGTGCTGGACGCCACCTACTATCGTCCGGCCAAGATGACCGCCAAGCTCCTGGAATCGCTGAACACCGACGTGGTCCTCATCAAGAGGACGGGTTCCAGATACCTCCCCGCCATGGGGCCGACCGAGCTCCAGGACCTCGCCAGGACCCAGAGGAGCTACCGCAACGCCATAGCACTGGCGGTCAACAGCGACGGGACCAGGGTCGCCGCCTTCGACAACGTAGGAAGATACATCACCAGCGAGCAGATCGGCATGATCTTCGCGGATTACATGAACCTCAGGAAGGTCACCGTCCCCATCGGGATGACCATGGCGCTGGACGAGGTCGTGAAGGCCAACGGCGGCGTCGTCGTCAGGGCATCCAACTCCTTCAGGTCCGCGGTCGACGCGGGCATCGCCAACGGGTCCGACATGATCATGGACACCGACGGTCACTTCGTGTTCACCGACACCTCTCTCATGTCCGACGGCATACATGCCGCCGCCAAGCTGGCGGAGATCAACGGGAAGATGAAGCTCAGCGATTACGTCGAGGACATGGAGACCTTCCACAGGCTGAGCTACTCCGTGAGGACGCAGGTCAACAAGAACGACCTCATCACCAACATCCGCAAGATCATCGAGGAGGACGGTTACGATTACATCGACACCGGTTCCACCAGGATCGAGTTCGACGACGGGTGCATCCTCATCCACCTCGAGGAGGGGGACGATGCGGTCACCATCAGCTGCGAGGGCCGCGACAAGGCCTATGCGGTCAGTCTGCTCGACATCGCCAAGGGAATGATCGACGAGAGCATCAGAAGATGCAACTGACGATCTCCAGGTCCGCTTCCTCGCCGTTGCAGTCGTATATCTTCCAGCTGGTACGGTCGTAGGGCATGCACGTGATTATGTGGTACCCGCCCATGTTGGAGAAGAACGTGAGGTCCTCCTCGGAGGCCTCGTTGCAGTAATCGGGATGCGAGTGCGCCGTGCCCACTATGTGGCAGTTGTTGGGCGCCATCCACATGTTGAGGAAACTGTGCTCGTCGCCGTAC
>JAFPVN010000091.1 GCA_017395275.1 Candidatus Methanomethylophilaceae archaeon
GAAAGATCAACCTCTCCAACCAGGGGGTGTTCGACGAAGCGGCCGTGTTCGGGAAGGGCAGCACGCCCATGATCGTCGAGCGCCAGGGACTGAGGATGGCCCTGGCCGTCGGCCACGACCTGTTCGTCTCAGATCTCATGGAATACTACGCCGAGAACGGTGCGGACATGGTCATATGCATCGCCGCGCTGCGCCCGGAGCAGATCGACGGATTCCTCAAGGTCGCGCAGTCCACCGCCATAAGGTTCTCCATACCGATCATGTTCTGCAACATGACCGGTCCCGACTGCGGTAAGGAGCTCGGAGGAAGGAGCGCCTACATCGACCAGAACGGCGAGATCGTCGAGAACTGCACCGCCGGAAGCGACGTCAGGGAGATCAGGATCGACGTGGAGGCGCTCAACTCCAACACCGCTTCGCGCGTCATACCCCCGAAGATGCAGTTCGACGGACTGGACCGCGTCGACATCAAGAAGGTGGACGCGGACCCCAACGGACCGTTCTGCCCGTTCTCCGGATGATCCCATGTTCGCACCCAACAAGGGACAGGAGCTCTTCGCCGAGGGGCTCGCCTACGAGACCGGCGACGGCAGGGAGGCCGACCCGAAGAAGGCCGCGGAGCTCTATTCCCAGGCCGCGGACCTGGACTTCGTCCCGGCCATGAACCGCCTGGCGGAGATGTACATGAGCGCCACCGGCGTAGAGAGGGACCATCAGAAGGGCAGGGAGCTCTTCCAGAGGGCCTCCGACCTCGGGGATGCCGAAGGCACGTTCAACCTCGGCATGATCTACTGGGGCGGATACGGCGTCGAGAAGGATCCCGACTACGCCCTCAGGCTGTTCGTCCACGCGGCGGAGAAGGGACACGTCGGCGCCATGGTGGAGATCGGCATGATGCACTTCTACGGGGACGGCATCGAGCAGGACATCCATCAGGGTGTGCGCTGGTTCGCCATGGCCGCCGAGAAGGGCGACATGGGTTCCCAGTTCAAGATCGGATACCTCTACGAGGAGGGCATGGACTTCGAGAAGGACCTCCGCGCGGCGTTCAGCTGGTACATGAAGGCGGCGCAGCAGGGTCTCCCTGAGGCGCTGTTCAAGGTCGCGGCGTTCTACCACGACGGGCTCGGTGTGGAGAAGGACGACAGAAAGGCGCTGGAATGGTACACCCGCGCCGCAGAGGCGGAGCTTCCCCCCGCGCTGTTCAACCTCGCCACGATGTACTACCTCGGCGAGGGGACGGAGGTGGACATGGAGAAGGCCTTCCAATACTACCTCAGGGCGGCGGAGCTCAACGACGCCGATGCGCAGTTCCGCGTCGGGAAGATGTACTTCGACGGGCAGGGCACCAAGAAGGACGAGGAGAAGAGCCTCGCGTGGATGAGAGTCTCGGCGAGCAACGGCAACAAGTTCGCCGAGGAGATCGTCAGGCAGTACGACGAGATCAAGTCCCGCCTGAACTCCCAGTAAAGATGTCTGGCACATGTTACTCCGTCCGTCATCGTCCTAACAATTATAACACTTATAACATTTATAACATTAGTAGATTGAAATATATCCTCGTCATATCATACCCCGGGGAAACACAATGGATAGGACCACCGATTCATTCAGCAGATACCTCGTGATGTATGGTCCCGATGAGGATGGCACCGGGATCAAGGGCATCAGGTCCGACGCTCCGCAGGAGGCGATAGACGCGTTCCTGGAGTGGTACCGCTGCGAGAACAGGTACGAGAACGGACGCAAGCTCGCCCTCTCCAAGAAGAGGATCAAATCCCTTATCGTGGACGTCGGGGAGGAGGAAAACACTCCCCCGTCCGCACCCCTCGCATGTGCGCATGCACAACCCATTAAAAGGGGGATGCCTATTCTTTCGCAGTGACTCCATGAAGAACGATTTAGAGATCGCAAGAGAAGCCAAAGTCAAGCCTATTGAAGAGATCGCTGCCAGCATCGGCATCGAGAAGGATGACCTCTACCCCTACGGGAAGTACGTGGCGAAGGTCCCCGTCGACGCCCTGCAGAAGAAGTACGACAAGGGCAAGAAGTCCAAGCTCGTGCTGGTCACCGCGATCACCGCCACTCCCGCGGGAGAGGGGAAGACCGTCACCACCATCGGACTCATCCAGGGTCTGAAGAAGATCGGGAAGAACGTCGTCGGAGCCCTCAGGGAACCCTCGCTCGGCCCCACCTTCGGGATCAAGGGAGGAGCGACCGGAGGAGGCTACTCCCAGGTCTACCCCATGTGGGACATCGATCTCCACTTCACCGGGGACATCCACGCCGTAGCGGCGGCGCACAACCTCCTTTCCGCGCTGGTCGAGAACCACATCGCAAGGGGCAACGAGCTCAACCTCGATCCTTCGCAGATCACGCTCAAGAAGACCATGGACATGAACTGCCGCGAGCTCCGCAACATCGTCGTCGGACTCGGGGACACCAAGCTGTCCGGGGGAGTCACCCACCAGAGCGGATTCCTGATCACGTCCGCGTCCGAGGTCTCCGCCATCCTCGCCCTGTCCTCCGACAGGAAGGACCTCCGCGAGAGGCTCGGAAGGATCGTCGTCGGATACACCTACGACGGGAAGGCCGTCACCGCCAAGGACATCGGCGCGGTCGGTTCCATGATGGTCATCCTGAAGGACGCCATCAACCCCAACCTCGTCCAGACCCTCGAGGGAGTGCCCGTCTTCATCCACGGATTCCCCTTCGCCAACATCGCACACGGTGCGAACAGCATCATCGCCACCAGGGCCGCGATGAGCCTCTCCGACATCACCGTCACCGAGGCGGGATTCGCCGCCGACCTCGGAGCGGAGAAGTTCATGGACATCGTCTGCAGGCAGTCCGGGTTCTCACCCGACGCCGTGGTCATCGTCGCATCCGTCCGCGCCCTCATGATGCACGGAGGAGCCGTCCTCAAGGACGAGTCCACCATGACCCTCGAGGCCCTCGAGAAGGGATTCAGCAACCTCGACAAGCACATCGCCAACGTGCAGCAGTACGGAGTTCCCGCCGTCGTCGCCATCAACCGCTTCGCCAACGACTCCGAGGAGTCCCTCAACCTCATCAGGGACCACTGCAAGAAGCTCGGCGTGAAGGTCGCCATGTCCGATGTCTTCGCCAAGGGCGGAGAGGGAGGTATCGAGCTGGCCAACACTGTCGTCGAGATCCTCGAGACCGAGAAGCCCAACTACAAGCCCATCTACGAGCTGAACACCTCGGTCGCCGAGAAGATCAAGACTATCGCCACCAAAATCTACGGCGCGTCTGGAGTCAACTTCTCCGCCGCGGCGAAGAAGGCGATCGAGAACTTCGAGGCCAACGGACTGGGCAACCTCCCGGTCTGCATCGCGAAGACCCAGGCATCCATCAGCGACAACCCCAAGCTCAAGGGAGCGCCCACCGGATGGGAGCTCAACGTCAGGGAGGCCTACGTCTCCGGCGGAGCCGTATTCATCGTCGCCGTATGCGGCGAGATGATGCTCATGCCCGGACTCGCAAAGGTTCCCGCGGCGATGGGGATCGACATCGACGATGACGGAAAGATCATCGGTCTGAAGTGAAACACAAGCGGGGGGAATCCCCCGCATTCAGTTTTTTAAAATGATTTGAGGCTCAGAGCCTCTTGAAGCTGTCCCCGGACGTCTTGCACAGGGGACAGACGATCTCGCCCTTCCCGCTGTGCTCGAAGATGGTCCCGCAGTATCCGCACTTGTAGTACGGGGTGCTCAGCTCCCTGCGGTCCCCGGGCTCGTTGCAGGGTATGGCGTCCAGGATCTCCCTGGCGGTACCCCTCGGGAAGCTCTCCGGTCCGTCCTCTATGAGATCGACGAGCAGGTTCTGCGCGTTGGCGCTCTGGGGCAGCATGTATCCCGACTCGCGGAACACGTCCTCGGCCATTATGCGGCTGGACATCTCCACCGCCTTCATCAGGCGGTACAGCCCGTCCTTATCGGCGGACGCGGCTATCTTCCTGGCCAAGATCTCCTGCTGGCACTTGCTCTTCGACAGCCTGTCCTCGGCCGCAAGGACGGACTCTTCGTGCTTCTGCTGCACGGGGTATTCGAGAGGCACCATGCTTATGGCAGACGACGGGCATGCGCCCGCGCACATTCCGCATCCGGTGCATTTCTTCACGTCGATAACGCTGTCCTCGGTGTCGGTGGCGCCGGTGGGACAGACGTAGAGGCAGATGCAGTCCTTGGTGCACAGCCTTAGATTCCTTACCGCTACCGTCCTCATGCCCTCGCCTCCATCCTCTGGAACTTCCAGTCGGGGACCTTGCACACGGGGCATACCGCCGGGGGCCTGTCGCCGACGTAGACGAAGCCGCACATGGTGCACACCCATATCTGGGTGTCCTTCAGCATCTCCTCGCCCTCCTCCAGGTATCTCCCCACCAGGGAATCCAGCATCCTGGTGACCTTCTCGCCCCACACCTTGATGCGAAGCGCTCCCCTGTCAGCTGCCGCGGATGCCTTGGCCTCGACGTTGGGATAGTTGGTCTCCAGATCGGTCATGAGCATCTCCGCGATGTCCTCGATGCCATCCCTGTCGGACGGCGGACAGATGGCCGAGAAGTAATCGGACAGTTCCCTGAACTTCTCCATCTCCCTGAACTTGTACTGCTTCTCGCATCCCTTGGCGAGGTTGGAGCACAGCGCAGCCAGCTGCGCCACAGTGAGGTTCTCCATCTCGTCGAAGTCCTCCTCTATGACCACAGTCTTCTTCGTCTCCTCCCCGACGGGGACGAAGTCCCTCTTCAGGGCCCCGCAGAGGGGGCATTTCCAATCGTCCGGAAGCTGGTCGAAGGGTACCTTCTCCTTCTCCTCGTCGTAGATGTGTCCGCAGATGGTGCATCTGTATCTCATGTGATCACGTCCCCGCTAGCGCCGCAGGTCACGACACGGATTGGACGGTGGGGTAATAAGCGTTATGTGGAGCGTTCCGTTTAACGGAACTTCAGTTCGGTTCTGGGGAACTTTTTTATATCTTTTCCTATACATAATAAGCGGGGATGCTATTGGATGACTCGCAGTTCTACGTAGGTGCCGACCTTGGTATGGTCAACTCCATACTGGCATATACGGATGCGAACGGCATAGTGTCCGTAAAGCGCTGGGACGACGGACAGACGAAGTTCCCGTCGGCCATCCTCATCACGCCCAGGGGGAAGTATGCGGGACAGGACATCTACCGCCGCATGAGGACGGAACCCCGCTACCATTACGAGAACTGCTTCAAGAGGATGATGGGCACAACCCACAAGGAGAGGATCTTCAACGTCGAGTACACGCCCACCGAGATGGGGGCGATGATCCTCAAGAAGATGGTGTCCGCCTTCGAGGAGGACCACGGGGAGCGCGTGGAAAGGATTGTGCTGGCGGTCCCTTCGGACTTCGGGGGTGCGGAGAGGGAGGCCACTTACAAGGCGGCGTACCTCGCCGGGATCAGGGAGATCAAAATCCTCAACGAATCGGACGCCGCGGCCATCGCGTACTGCCACGACACCCCGGACTTCAGGGGGAACGTGGCCATCTACGACATGGGCGGAGGGACCTTCGACGTCACCGTCATATCCGTCAGCGACAACGGGTTCACGGTCAAGTCCAACGAGGGCAGCAAGTTCCTCGGCGGCAGGGACTGGGACCTGCATCTGGCATCCATCATACAGAAGAGGGTCGTGGACCTGTCCGGCATGAGGCCGCAGGACCTCGACAGGAACAGCGACCTCAGGAAGAGGATCCTCTCCGAGGCCGAGAAGATTAAGATAATATTGGACAACGTCGAGGAGGCCAGAGGGGTCATCGACGTAAACGGCATGCCCATAGAGTTCACAGTCACCAGGGAGGAGCTCAACAGGTCCACGGAAGCTTTGATAGACAAGACTCTGGACATGATCAGGTCGGCCATATCCTGCGCCGGACTTACCGACAGGAGCCTCGACAGGATGGTGCTGGTCGGAGGGCAGTCCCTGACGCCCTACATATGGCAGAAGATCGAGGAGGCGTTCCCCTACGTGGAGCTGATGAGGTACGACCCCATCAACGCCGTGGCGAGGGGTGCCGCCCTATATGCCAGATCCTACTTCAAGACCCATGACATCAAGCTGTCGTCCATCCTCAGCAAGACCTACGGCCTGAAGATGGGCATCGACGGTAAGGAGAGGATCTGCAACATCCTCTACAGGAACATCCAGCTGCCGATCAAGAGGACGGTGGTCTGCAGGCCCAAGAGGGACGACCAGGAGAACCTGTCCATCGAGGTGTACGAGAACAAGTCAGACGCCTCCGTTCCGGACTCGGAGGTCAGCCACTCGAGGCTGGTCAACAGGTTCACCGTACCGCTGAAGGGGAAGATCGCCAGGGGAAGGACCAAGATCACCATCGACATGGAATCGGACTACGAGGGCATCGTTATGATCACCACGGTCTGCAACGGCATCACCGAGAAATGCGACCTAGGAAAGTACATCTACCTCACCGACGAGGAGTTCATCGAGTCGATGAGGAAGGTGGGGAGCGTACAATGACCGACGAGGAGTACGCCCGCGCCACAGAGATGCTCAGGAACGCCGACACCAGGATGTCGGGCCTGTCCCTGCTGAGGAAGCTGGCAGAGGACGGGGACACCAGGGCAATGTGCGACTACGGCAGGCTGTTCGACACGCAGGGGGCCCCGGTCACCCAGAATTCCGACGAGGCCTTCAAATGGTACCTCATGGCCGCCGAGTACGGCGACGACCGCGGACAGTTCTACGTCGGCGAATCGTACTACGAGGGCAGGATAATCGAGCAGGACTACGTTCAGGCATGCAAGTGGTTCACCCTGTCCGCAGAGAAGGGATACGCCATCGCACAGTACTATCTGGGTCATATGTACTACCGCGGGAACGGGGTGCCCATAGACGAGAAGGAGGCCATGAGGTGGTTCATCCTCTCCGTCGACCGCGAGTGCAACGAGGCGCGTGTGACGCTGGGCGACATATACTGCTCTCACAAGGACTACGACAGCTACGAGGCCGCCTACCAGCTGTACACCGCGGCGATGGGCGACGACTACGGTCCCGCCTTCTACAGGCTCGGTATGATGAACTATCTCGGCCAGGGACGCCCCCAGAACTTCCTCGCAGCGCTCAAGATCTTCAGGAACGGGGCGGAACTCAACGACGTCGACTGCAACTACATGGTCGGCAGGATGTCGTATCTCGGCGAGGGCACGATCAAGGACATCTCCATCGGGATAAGGTACCTGAACATCGCCGAGGGCATGGGCAGCGAGGCCGCCAAGGAGTTCCTGAACAAGATAGACCACACCAGGAAGAACAACTCCAAATGGGGGTCCGCAGGCAGCAACCTCATCGAGGTGGACCTCCTCGATACGCCCGACCTCCTGCAGCGTCCCGCAAAGGAGGACGTGGTGAACCGCAGCGTGTCCGAGGGACCGCGCGAGAAGAGGGGATTCTTCAGCGGATTGTTCGGTAAGAAGTGATCAGATACCTTTGGCGCCCATCAGCACCAGGTATGCCAGCAGCGCCTCCAGCTGGATGCGCTCGTTGCTCCCCTCGACTATCCTGAACTCGATCTCGCCGGTCTTGTCGATGAGGCGGACCTTGTCGCCGTCGGTGATGCTCAGATCGAAGAACGACGAGTGGATCTGCTTTATGATGTCCTGCCCCGAGAGGCCGTACGTGACCATGATGTCGTCCAGCCTGTCGCGCGCTCCGACGAAGTTGCCTCCCAGCGCCATCTCCAGCATGTGCTTGACCTCTTCCGGATTGGCCATACCGGAGATCTGGTAGATGGTGTCCATGTCGATGTGCTTGTTGAGTGATGCGGCCACCTGCAAGGAGTTCACCGCGCGGCGCATGTCTCCCCTAGCCACGTGCACGAGTCCGGCCACGGCCTCCTCGTCGATGTCCACCTGCTCCATGTTGATGATCCTCTGCAGGTATCCGCGGAGGTCCTCCGACGTCAGGGGCTTGAACCTGAAGACCGCGCATCTGGACTGGATGGGGTCGATGATCTTGGATGAGTAGTTGCACGAGAGGATGAAGCGGCAGATCTTGGAGTACTTCTCCATGGTCCTCCTGAGCGCCGCCTGCGCGTCCGAGGTGAGCGCGTCGGCCTCGTCCATGAAGATGATCTTGAACTCGGCTCCGCCGAGGGGGGCGTTCCTGGCGAACTCCTTGATCTTTCCCCTCACCACGTCGATCCCCCTCTCGTCGGAGGCGTTGAGCTCGATGAAGTTCCCTCTCCAGTCGTCGCCGAACATCTCCTTCGCTATAGCGAGGGAACAGGTCGTCTTCCCGACGCCCGCGGGACCGGTGAAAAGCAGGTGGGGCATGTTGTTGGTCTCGACGTAGGCTCTCAGTCTTTCGACAACGTGCTTCTGTCCGACTACCTCGTTAAGCTTCTTAGGCCTGTACTTCTCGGTCCAAATCTCGTTCATGCGATCGCACCCCCATGCACCTGATATAAGTTAAACGTTCGCACACTGGATTCCGGACGGTATCGGCGGTATGTATGTGCCAGCATCGTATCCCTGTGATTGATCGGTCACCCGCCTCCGGACGACGGTGGGTCAAAGGTTATGAACACAGACGGGATACCCCCCAACATGAAGCTCTCCGATGCGTACAGATTGGCGATCGAAACGGGAATGAAGAACGACCCAAGGCCCAAGGCTGAGGTCGAGAAGGTCCTCAGCGACGCCAGGAAGCAGTACGATGAGATGGAAGACGATAAGAAGCAGTACTTCGACCAGGAGAGGCTGTGGAACCCCTATGCTGATTCCAGGTTCTCGTGGGGGGACGGCGAGAAGGATGTGGACAAGCTCATGTGGGGCATCGACATCGGCACCGGCGAGGTGCTCCTCGCGGACAGGCTCAACGAGAAGGGAGCAGGCATCGGAGGAATCGTGGCCCATCATCCCCTGGGAAGCGCCAGGACGCCCTTCCCCGAGGTCATGTGGATCCAGACCGAGATGTATCACAGCAACGGCGTGCCGATCAACGTGGCGGAGTCCATGATGTCCCCCCGCGTGGAGGAGGTGCTCCGCGCGGTCCTCCCGGCCAACTACAACCAGGCCGTGGACGCGGCGAGGCTGCTCGGTCTCCCGATAATGAACATCCACTCCCCGGCGGACAACTGCGTCCAGAAGTTCCTCGAGAGGGAGTTCGACGAGGAACCCGCCACGTACCTCTCGGACATCATCGACCATCTGATGAAGATAGAGGAATACCTGATGGCGGCTAAATACAACTCCGCGCCGAAGATCGTCGTCGGGAGCAAGACCAACCACTGCGGCAGGATCGCCGTCAAGATGACGGGCGGGACCTCGGGACCGAAGGAGATCTACGAGGCACTGGCACATGCGGGTATCGGGACCGTCATAGGCATGCACTTCCCCGAATCGCACATCGAGGAGGCGAAGAAGCACCGCATCAACATGGTGGTGTCCGGCCACATGGCGTCGGATTCCCTCGGCATCAATCTCATCGCGGACGAGTGGCAGAGGAAGGGCATCGAGGTCCTCCCCTGCTCCGGTCTGCTCAGGGTAAGCAGGGTCTGAACATGTTCGACAGGGGCTCCACGATAATCAAGGACGCGTCCAAGCTGACGTTCGACTACGTACCGGTCGAACTGATCAACAGGGACGCGGAGATGGAGACCCTCGAAATGATAATGCGTCCCGTGGTGGACACCGCGGCATCGGAAACCGCATTCGTCGCCGGTAATATAGGGTCCGGGAAGACCGCCACGGTGAAGAGGTTCTGCATGGACATGCTGGACTACTGCGGCCGCCACAACGTGCCCTTCGGTTACATACTGATCAACTGCAGGCAGAAGACCACCGACGCATCGATACTGGTGCAGCTCATCAGGTACTTCGACAGGGACTTCCCCGACAAGGGGTTCTCCCCCGCCGACATGCTGCTGGTGCTGAGGAAGCACATAGTGAAATCTGGGAAGAGGATGTTGATCGTCCTCGACGAGGTGGACAGCCTCATCAAGAGGGGTTCCACCGATCTCATCTATCAAATAACCCGCTTCAGCGACGACGACTACAACAAGGTCTCGCTGTCGCTGATCCTCATCTCGCAGGAGTACGTCCTCAACAAGATAGACAAGGCCTCCCTGTCCACGTTCAAGAGCGCCAACACCATCCGCTTCAGGAAGTACAACAAGGAGGACCTGGTGGCGATAACCGCATCCCGTGCCAAGCTGGCACTTGTGGACGGGACCTTCGATGACGAGATAATTGACTTCATCGCGGACATAGCCGCGGACACCGGCGACGCCCGCGTAGCGATAGATCTTCTGGACAAATCCGCGAGGTTCGCCGAGAACGGTTCGGCGGGAGCGATCATGGCCGAGGACGTCAGATCGGCAAAGAACCTGATGTACAACCTCGTGTCCGCATCCAATCTCAGGCAGTTCGGCATGAACAAGCTCCTTGTGCTGCTGGCCGTATCGCGCTGCATAAAGAACAAGACCTACGTATCGCAGAAGGCGGTCGAGAATACCTATGCGGTCGTGTGCGAGGAGTACGAGACCCCCGCCAAGGGACACACGCAGTTCTGGTCGTACATCATCGCGATGGAGAAGGAGGGCTTCATCAAGACCTTCAAGCAGTTCGACCACGCCGAGGGCGCCATCGTCAAGTACATCTCCCTGCCGGACATCCCCGCATCCACGCTGTCAAGGATCATCGAGAGGATCATCGAAGGGGTGGACGACGATGAGATGTGACCAATGCCAGAGGGACGCGGTCACCTTCATCAGGTACAACGGCGCGCATCTGTGCGCGGAACACTTCATGAAGTACGTGGACAAGCGCGTGAAGAAGGAGATACGCATACAGGCCGACCTCCGTTCCGGGGGGACGGTCGGGGTGGCCGTCTCCGGCGGGAAGGACAGCATGGTCACGCTGGACATCCTCTACGAGACCTTCAGGAAGCGCAGGGACGTCGAGATACACTGCATCACAATAGACGAGGGGATCGGAGGGTACCGTCCCCCCAGCATAGACATCGTGAGGAAGTACTGCGGGGAGAGGGACATACCCCTCCATATCAGGTCCTTCGAGGACACCGTCGGACTCACGATGGACGAGGTCGCACCGCACTCCGGGGAGAACAGCCCCTGCACCTACTGCGGGGTGTTCAGGCGCAAGTGCATGAACGACCTCGCGAGGGAGATCGGGGCGAAGTACCTCGCCACCGGACACAACCTCGATGATATGACCCAGTCGATCATGATGAACTTCGCAAGAGGCGATATCGAGAGACTTGCGAGACTAGGTCCCCACAAGAAGATCCAGCCCGGCCTCGTGCCCAGGATCGCGCCGCTCCGCCTGATACCGGAGAAGGAGAGCCTGCTCTACGCCATGGTGGCGAAGATCCCCTTCCACGACGGGGTGTGTCCCTATTGGACCGAGGCGCTGAGGAACCAGTACAGGGACGTCGTCGATTCCCTGGAGAGCCGTTCCCCGGGATCGAAGTTCAGCATACTGTCGTCCTACGACCAATTGTATCCCATGCTGATGGACCATTACGAACCCGCCGAGCTCAAGAGATGCTCATGCGGGGAGCCCACGCTCGGTAAGGAATGCAAGTCCTGCGAGCTGTCCCGCAGGATGAGGAAGGTCCTCGGGAAGGAGTGAATCAGATCCTCTTCCACTTGGCGCCGGACGAGGAGTCCTCCAGCTGGATGCCCGCCTCGGTGAGCCTGTCGCGGATCATGTCCGCGAGGTCGTACGCCTTGCGCTTGCGGAGCTCCGCGCGGATGTCTATCAGGATGCCCATGACGGCATCGAGGGAATCGTCGGAACCGGAATCCTCGGGCATTATGCCCAGGACCTTGTCGATCTCCTGTATGAACGCGATGACGGATTCCGCTCCCTTCTTGGATAACGTGCCGTCGGCCATCATCCTGTTGGTGTTCCTCGCAAGTGCGAACAGAACCTCGATGGCGTCGCGGGTGTTGAAGTCATCGTCCATGCGCTCCTTGAAGTCCTTCCTGGACTGCTCTACGAGCCCGGAGGCGTCGTCGGTCCCCGATGCGGTCTTCGCGTAGGACTCCAGGCTCCTGTAGTTGTTCCACAGCCTCTTCAGGGCGTTGCTCGCTTCCTGTATGAGGTCCTCGCCGTAGAGGAGGGGGCTCATGTAGTGGGTGTTGAGGAAGTAGAAGCGGATGGTGTACTTGTCGTACTTCGCCGCGACGTCCTTCACGCTGAAGAAGTTGCCCAGGGATTTGGACATCTTCTCCTCCTTGCTCATGCCCACTCCCTTCACCTGGAGCATGCCGTTGTGCATCCAGTAGTTGGCCAGGGGCTTGCCGAGGCATGCCTCGGTCTGGAGGATCTCGTTCTCGTGGTGCGGGAAGATGAGGTCGTTGCCTCCGCCGTGGATGTCGATGGTCTCGCCGAGGTGGCGCCTGATCATCGCGGAGCACTCGATGTGCCATCCGGGCTTGCCCTTGCCCCACGGGGAGTCCCATGCGATCTCGCCGGGCTTGGCGGCCTTCCAGAGGGCGAAGTCCATGGGATTCCTCTTCTCCTCGTCGTTGAGGACCTGCCTTCCCTGGTTGCTCATATTCTCCAGCTTCTGGTTGGTGAGGCGACCGTAGTTCTCCACCTTGTCCACGGAGAAGTACACGCTGCCGTCGCTGGTGACGTAGCCGAAGCCGTTGTCGATGATCTCCTTGACCATCTGTATGATGTCGCCCATGCTCTCGGAGGCCTTGGGGTAGATGTCGGCACGGTTCAGACCCAGTTTCGCCGTGTCCTCGAAGTACTTGTCAATGTACTGCGCGGAGAGCTGGAGGGGCTCGATCCCCCTCTCCTTCGCGCGGATGATGATCTTGTCGTCCACGTCCGTGAAGTTGGTGACGTGCGTGACCTGGTAGCCGCTGTACCTGAGGTACCTGGCGACGGTGTCGAAGACGATCATGCTCCTGGCGTGTCCCATGTGTATGTCGTCGTAAACGGTCACTCCGCAGACGTACATCCTGACCTTGCCCGGCTCTATGGGCTTGAACTCTTCTTTCTTCCCGGTCAGGGTGTTGTGGATGAATAGGGTCATGGGGTGCTGAACTGTGACACCCTTTATTAATCTTCGCGGGCGTGTATTTATATTTCGCGTGCGGAATCCACGTCCCATGTCCTGGGAGATTTGGGCGGCGGGGATCGTGTTCGTCATCACGTACGCGCTCATATCGCTCAGGAGACTTCCCGGGATCGAGGTGACCACGTGGCAGGCCTCTCTGTTCGGGGCCGTGCTGATGCTGATCATCGGGGCGGTGTCCTTTGACCTGATACCCGATTACGTGAACTCGGACATACTGCTCCTGCTGCTGGGCATGATGCTCCTCGTCGCATCTCTGGACGTGTGCGGGTTCTTCGACATAACGGCGGGACTGCTCATGAGGTGCAGCGTCAGCGGGAGGATGCTGCTCGGTTCTGTGATGATACTGTCCGCGGTCCTCTCGGCGCTGGTGCTCAACGATGCTGTGGTCCTGCTGATGACGCCTGCGGTCATCAGATGCTGCCAGAAGGCGGGATGCGACCCGATCCCGTATCTCATCGCGGTGTTCGTCTCCGCCAACATAGGGAGCGTGGCAACCGTCATCGGCAACCCGCAGAACGCATACATAGCGACGAGCGCGGACATCAGCTTCCTGACGTTCTCGCAGTACATGGTACCTCTATCTTTCATATGTCTGGCACTTTCGTATCTCATCCTTCTCCTGATGTTCGGGAGGAGGCTCGATCCCGAGCATCCCGACGTGCACCGCGAGCCCATGAGGTACGACAGGAGGCTCTATCCCATACTGGCGATAATGGCCGCCATGATCGTCATGTTCGCCCTCTCGCACACCCTCGACATACCGCTGTGGTCCGTGGCCGTCGCCGGCGGTGCGCTGTCCTACGCCATAGTCGCGACCAAGGGCCGCAAGGTGATATTCGGAGTGGTCAGAAGGGTGGATTGGGGAGTCCTACTGTTCTTCATCGGCCTGTTCATCGTCATGGGCGGCGCGGTGGAGACAGGGATGATAGACGTACTGACGGATTCCTTCCCCGGGTTCTCCGACGGTTCGCCGTCGATCGCGAGCCTCACGGTGGTGACCACGATCCTTTCCAACCTCATCAGCAACGTGCCCTGCGTGATACTCCTCGACAACATGATCCCCGCCGGGAACCTCGCCCTTTGGCTCACCCTCGCCGCCGCGTCCACGCTCGCGGGTAACATGACCATGATAGGCGCCGCGGCCAACGTGATCGTGTCCGAGGAAGCGGAGAAGATGTCGATAAGGATCAACTTCTGGAGATTCCTGAGGATAGGCATCCCCGTGTCGCTGGTGACCCTGGGGGTCACCTACGTCTACCTGACCTTACTGTTCTGAGGTCTGCTTTGTGGCGACGTAGATGTTCACGGCGCCCATGGACTTCCTGTAGAACCTGGCGTCGGAGAATCCGACCTTCTTGAATATGGCGACCATGTCCGCACCGTGGGGGAATCCCTCGAGGGAGGAGGTCAGCCAGTCGTATGCGGGCTGCTTCCCGTCGATCTTCTTGCCCTTGTCGTACCTC